>JAZLEL010000083.1:0-28967 GCA_045615265.1 Clostridia bacterium
CTCCGACTTTCCTTCTCCGCCAGAAAAAATGCAAATATCCACTTTAGTGGGTGTTTGCATTTTTTGTTTGTAAAATTAGGGGGGATTCGAACCCCGAGGGGGCAACGCGCGTAAAGAAAACGATTGATAATCGTTTTTAGCGTGTTGGTGTGCAGTCCGGTACCGAAATGCGAAGCATTTGGGTGGACAAGCAAGGGCGATACGCAGTAGCGCCATCCCTCCTTCTCCGCCAGGAAATGGACAGATAGTCACAACGTGATTGTCTGTCCATTTTGTTTTGTTAGTCGAAAGGGATTCGAACACAAACGCCGGATACCGGCAAGGGGGAATCGAGCCTGAGCGCTGCCGATGGCAGATGAAGCGAAGGCGCAGAGCTGTGCATCTGTCGAAAAGCGAAATGCGGCAACATTGAGTCTTCGGGCACCGCAAACGGGTAGATTCCCTCCTTCTCCATCAAAAATTTTCTAAAACAGGGGTTGATTTTCGACAATTGTCATGTTAGAATATAGCAGAAGGCGAACAAATGTTTCAAAGCAAAAGAAAAAGTACATTGAAAAACTACCTGAGTAGTTAACCAATGTACTAAATCACGGATATGCAAAAGCAAATCCTAACCCTATTTGCATTTTAGCATATCCATGATTTAAAATCAAGAAAAATTTATTTCATGGAGGTTGAAAAATGGAAAATCGATGTCAAAGATGTGACAGAGTACTCTCTAACCCTAATGCAGTTTTTGGTTGGCGATGTGCTGAAATATTAGGGGTATCGGGAGAACTTTCAAAAATGGGTGCAGATATTTTCAGAAAATTTGTAGATGGAGTTATGAAAGCTCAAAAGCTATTTGGTAACAGTAACTATAAATTTACTGACGAACAGTGGAAAAAGCTATACTCGGCTTTTGCAAAAATGTCGTTATGGAGCGGCGTAGATGAAAGAAAGGTAAAGGAAGCAAGAAAAGAGGGGTATTCGGTTTTAAACGGTGTAAAAACAAAGGCTGTTGAATTTGCAAAGACGCTTGCTGAATACTATAAAACTAATATAAAGGATACTCCGGTACATAGCGTTTTGAATGTTGCAAATGACACCACCTGGAAAGCAGGAACCTTGGCATTAGATATGGCAGGGTATCACTTATCAAGTGATTTGATAAAATTAGCAGCAAGCGGAAGCGGAAACAAGTACGTAGCGAAAGAAGGAAGCTATGCTTCAGAACTACTAAAAAATGATAAAGGGTTGAATGATTATATAAAAAGTACAATTGAGGAATACGCAAAAAAGCACAAGAGTCCGATTCTATCAATTCCTACTGTATCGTATGAAATTCCTCTTGGAAATGGCGATTTGGGTGCTTCATTGCATAATATTGATATTGACATTGACGCAAGAAGAGGAAGAGATGGAAAGTGGAATGCAGAGGTGAAAGTGAGCGATGATTTTGATTTTACAGAATGGGTAGATCCGTTTGACCAAGATTCCATAAAAGAAGGGGTTTTGTGGTTTGCTAATGATGTAGCAACGGCAAGTTCGGAACTGGGACTATTAGACGAGGTTGGAGTAGAGATAACTTATTCAAAAAAATATTAAAGGAGAAAGCAATATGAAAAAACTGGTTGTTTTATTAGTTATAGTATCAATGTTTTTAGGGGCTTGCGGAGATGGACTTGATTATAGCCGAGGTAAGGATTCAAAGGCCGCTTTCGGTAATGGGAATTATCAAATACTACATGGTTACAGGAATAATGAAGAGATTAATACGCTTTATAATTGCAAGCATAAACAAGAAGTTGTGACGAATGTAGATAATTATGTGGAAAAAGAAAATTATATTTTCTTTTTAGGTCATTTCCGTAAACAAAAAGTTTTTTGCAAATTGAATGTTGAAACTAATTTGCTCTCTTACTATCCAGAAGAAAATGGTGACGAATTCTTTATGGCAGGTATCGAAAAAATGATTGAAGATAATCAAATTGAGTTACTATCGTCGTTTGATGATTTTAGCGAGGAAGATAGGGCGGAGTTTGAGAGCCTTATAAATGACTAATAAAACACAGTAAAATAATTTGTTCGCCTTAAATGCGGTCATAGAAGACTACAGAGAATTGTGCATACGGCACGAATCCCTCCTTCTCCGCCATCAAAGAACGGTTATTATATAAAAATAACCGTTCTTTTTTATAACAAAAAAATGCAATCCCATTTTATGGGATTGCATAAAACTATATTTCAGTATGTAAGGTTTCTTGTTCTTGGTCTTTGTTGTCTAACTTTTCTTTAATATATTCTAAGGAATTATATATTTTGTTTAAATACCCAAAAATTGCACCAAAACAAAATAAACCGACAGCAATACCAAAATATACAACAAAAGTTCTGAAAAATGCTAATACGCACAGCATAATATCTTCAAAATCTGCTATATATAAATACACAGCATTTTTTGCAGCAATACAAGCTAATACAAATCCTATTACAAGCAAAATTCCTGCTACCCAGTAACATAGTTTCTGTATTTTGTTTCCTAGATTGTTCATATTAAAAACTCCTTTGAAATTGTTATAATTGAATTTTAACATAAATGATGTCAAAAATCAATACATATGTCGGCACTTTGAATGATAAATGACTTTTAATAATATAAGCATTTGAGATTAGGTGTCGTTATCGGGAATTATTTACTACAATTTAAAAAATAAAGCTGGAAAACCCTTGAAATATTTCCTTTTTTGTGGTATAAATATGTTTGGTAATGTTTGAATATGCATTTTAGAGAATTTGCGTGTACAACACTTACTAAATTTAGGCATATAAAAATAAATGCAAAGGGATGGTATGTTATGATTTATGGTGTGGCTTTGCTGGCCGGATGTACGTTTGTTGGTTCCTTTATCGGAAATTTGTTAGGTCTTTTAACAGGACTTAATTCTGATATCGGCGGTGTTGGTTTTGCAATGCTCCTACTTTTAATAATAACCAACTCAAAAAAGGCTGAAAAATTTTTACCTAAGGGCTATCAAAAAGGTCTGGACTTCTGGAAAGAGATGTTTATCCCTGTTATTATCGCTATGTCTGCATCTCAGAATGTTGTCAGTGCGTTAAATGGCGGTGTCCTTGCTTTGACAGCAGGTGTTGGTGTTGTAATTGTAGCCTTTCTTCTCATTCCTGTTTTTAATAAGTTTACATCAAAAACAAATGACGAGGGAAATAAAACGGAGGTAGAGGCATGAGAGAAATAGCGAATATTATTGTAGACATTTTTGTTGACAATGCGTTTGTAATGTCATTTTTGATAGTTGGAATAATATCCTTATTTTCCAACTTTGTTGCCGCAAAAGTAACACGTGGCAGAATTCATTCATCTGCGATAGCAATATTTTTAGGACTTATATTAGCATACATAGGAGGAAGACTTACCGGAGGTTCTAAGGGACTTGCTGATGTAACCATCTTCACAGGTCTTGGAATTTTGGGAAGCTCATCTCTCAGAGACTTTGCCATTATTGCTACATCCTTCGGAGCAAAATTCTCCGAAATTAAGAAGTGTGGTCCTATTGGTATTATAGCACTTCTCACAGGTATTGTTTTAACATTTATAGTAGGTGCCTTGATTGCAGTTGCTTTTGGTTACAGAGATGCTGTAAGCGTTTCTACAATTGCAGCAGGAACAGCCACCTTTGTTGTAGGTCCTGTTACAGGTGCAGCTCTTGGTGCAGATTCGACAGTTATTGCAATTTCCATTGCAGCAGGTGTATTTAAATCAGTTGCTGTAATGCTCCTTACCCCTGTTGTTGCAAAGAGAATAGGTCTTAACACCCCCAGTGCAGCAATGGTATTTGGCGGACTTATTGGAACAACCAGCGGAACAACCGCAGGTCTTGCTGCAACAGATCCCAGCCTTGTTCCCTATGGTGCAATGACCTCCACTTTCTACACAGGTCTTGGTTGCTTACTTTGTCCCTCTGTAATGTACTATCTTGTAAGCTTATTCTTACCGTAATTGTAGTAATAAAAATACATAAAAAAAGACACCGATTTGAAATCGGTGTCTTTTTTTATTAAATTGTTTTATATTCCAAGCTCTGCCTTAAGCTGGTCCTTTGTCATATAACCTACTGTGGTTTTTACCAGCTGCCCGTTTTTAAAGAGCATTACAGTTGGGATGCTCATAACATTAAATTTGACAGCGAGCTCGCCTTCTTCGTCTACATTGACTTTTCCGACCTTAACAGTTCCCTCTGTTGCAAGTTCCGCAATTACAGGTGCCAGCATTTTGCACGGTCCGCACCAGGTTGCCCAAAAATCAACCACAACAGGTATATCGCATTTTAAAACTTCCTGTTCAAAGTTTTCTTTTGTAATTGTAATTTCACTCATGCTCTGTTCTCCTTTTCTTTATAGTACAGCATACAATGACAGAAGCCTTCAAAATCAGGATCGGCAATCTGCTTTTTAAACTCCTCACACATACACTTGTTTTCCTCAGTTCTCTGAATACGGCAGGGACAGTAGCCGCCTGTTTTCTTTAGCCCTTCCCTTATGGACTTTACAATTTCTTTGTCGGGATTTAATCTTATCGCCATATATTATTCTCCTATCAAATCATCAATGCACGTGCGAATGATGCATCGCACCCTCAAGAAGCTCCACAAATCCTGACATCCAGCCAAGCATCATACATACGCCAACCGCAACGAGAAAAAATCCGCACACGGCATTTATAATATTATAATTTTTTTTAATAGAATTCAGCACACCTGTAATCTTATCAATAAGTACTGCCGCAATCAAAAATGGTATTCCCATACCAATCGAATAAGAAAGAAGCAAAAGAACACCGCTTAAAATACCGCCCGATGCAGCCGCTGCGGTGAGAGCACTTCCCAAAAAGACCCCTACACACGGGGTATGGCTTATAGAAAAGACAATTCCAAATAAAAATGCTGAGAAAAAGCCTTTAACATTAATATTAGTATGTGTCCCGTGAAATGCAGGTATACGTATAACTCCCAGAAAATTAAATCCAAAAATAATGATAATAATACCGCATATTATATTCACCCATGAGCGATACTCTACAAGAAGCGTTCCAATACTGCCTGCAAAAAAGCCCATGGCAGAAAACACCAATGTAAATCCCAATACAAAACATATTGCACGCGGAAGCGGATGTTTCTTTTCATCTGCCGATCCTGCAAAGTATGAAACATACACAGGCAGCATCGGAAGCATACATGGAGATATAAAAGAAATTATTCCTTCTAAAAATGTGATTAAGTACTGCAAAATATCACTCCCTGTCAGTTATATTTTAATATATTATCAACCTTTTGTCAAATAGATTAAGATAAATAAAAGCGTTGAATCAACCGATTCAACGCTTTATTCTTAGTTTGTATAGTTATCAAAATATCCCTGAACAAGTACAACCGGCGTACCCTTATCACCGCTGCCGCTTGTAAGGTCACAAAGTGAACCGATAAGGTCTGTAAGCTGTCTGGGAGTTGTTCCCTGGGAAGCCATATTTCCTACAAGGTTGTCCCCCTTGTTCTTAATGCTTTCAGAAATTGCTTTCTTAAGCTCTTCGCCTGAAAGATTTGCAAAGTCGTTATCTGCAAGGTATTTAAGCTTCAGCTCATTGGGAGTACCAATAAGTCCATCTGTAAATGCAGGAGATACTACCGGGTCTGCAAGCTCCCAAATCTTACCCTGAGGATCTTTGAAAGCACCAACGCCATAAACCATAACCTCAACGTGCTTACCTGTTTCCTCAAGAACCTTTTTCTGTATATCAAGAACTAAATCCTTACACTCTCTGGGGAAAAGCTTAATCTTGTCTTCAGTGGATTTATTTGAACCGAGAAGTCCGTACTTTTCATTGTATCCGCTGCCGTTTACAGAAGATGTCATAAGGTCGTCAAGTCCGCATACTATCTTTGCACCTGCTGCGTTAAGGATTCTCTTTGTGCGGACACGTGTATGGATGTCGCAGTTAATTACACAGTCTGTATAATTAAGAATAGTCTTTGCCTGATTTGCGAAAATAATTTCTACCTCAGCGCCACATTCTCTTACAAGGTTACCATAGTATTCAACGTAGTCAACGCCTGTAAATTCGTGCTTATTTTCACCAAAATATTCTCTGTACTGCTCAAGTGTCAATACGTCTGAATAAGGATTAACACCAGCTGCATCAATTTTATCAAGGCTTACAAGCTCATTACCTACCTCGTCAGAGGGATAGCTGAGCATAAGAACAACCTTTTCTGCTCCCTTTGCAATACCTTTAAGACAGATTGCAAAACGGTTTCTGGAAAGGATGGGGAAAATAACACCGACAGTTTTACCACCAAGCTTTTCACGCACATTGTCTGCTATATCATCAACAGAAGCATAATTGCCCTGTGCACGCGCAACAATAGACTCTGTAATAGAGATAACGTCACGGTCACGAATCTCAAAACCATCGCTCTTTGCAGCGTCAAGCACGCTCTGTGTCACGATAACGGAAAGGTCATCTCCCTCACGGATTATAGGACAACGGATACCTCTTGAAACTGTACCAACTCTTCTTTCTGTATTTTCCATACTTCGGTCATAGCCTTTCTGCCCGCATAATATAAATACGCAAAATCTACCGCGAGCTGGTAAACCTTGCTGCAGCAACCGAAATTATCGAAAACTGCCTCTTGCCGGGGGCTGCCCCGACAGTATTTGCTCAAACAATCACAGAGTATATGTTACCACATTTTTCTTTATATTTCAATAAAAAACTTTTGAAAATATCAACAAAATTAAAAACACTTGTCTTTTTTCACGATTTATGCTATAATATGCTAAAGAAGATTTAATTCACAATGGGAGGTAAAATTATGAAAAAAGTTGTTATTACTATCGGACGTGAATTTGGAAGCGGCGGACGTGAAATCGGCATTAAGCTTTCCAAAAAGCTTAATATTCCCTTTTATGATAAAGAATTAATTCTTCATGCGGCTGAAAAAGCAAATCTTGAAAAAAGTATAGTTGAAAAGTATGATGAACAGCATTCTCTTCCCTCATTCTCTTCATCTAACATTTTTGACATCTATCAAATGCCCATGTCTGACCGCATATATATTGCTCAGGCTGATGTTATTCGTGATATCGCAGAAAAAGAAAGCTGTATTATTGTTGGCAGATGTGCAGATTTTATACTTGATGAAAGCCCTGATGTTTTCAAAGTCTTTATTACATCACCTATGAAGGATAAGGTTGAAAGAAAGCGCTCTATTCTTGAAGGCAAAAGTGATAAAGAAATTGAAAGCCATATTTCTAAGATTGACAAAAAGCGTGCAAAATATTATACATACTATACTGACCGCACATGGGGCAAGGCTTCGACATATAATCTTTGCATAGACAGCAGTATTTTAGGTATTGACGGAACAGTGGAGCTTATTGCAAATGCAGTTTCAATGATAAGATAAATTTTAACATATAAAACCGCCATCTGGATGAGATGGCGGTTTTTTTGGCTTAAAAAGGAGAAAAAGGCGAAAAAAAGTAATTTTTCTCTTGATTCAATATTAAAATAATGATAGAATATTAGAAGCTAGATTTGAAAGGAGATTAGAATATGAACTATTCACATGAAGTTGAAAACATGTGCGTTGTTGCAAAGGGCGTAGGACATAAATGTGCTCCCATTCCCCAGGAAGGCACATGGACACATTCCACTCAGATTACAGACATTAACGGACTTACACACGGTGTTGGCTGGTGTGCTCCTCAGCAGGGTGCATGTAAGCTTACACTCAATGTTAAACACGGCATAATTGAGGAAGCTCTTGTAGAAACACTCGGTTGCTCAGGTATGACACATTCAGCTGCTATGGCATCTGAAATTCTTCCCGGCAAGACCCTCTTAGAAGCTCTTAACACAGACCTTGTTTGTGATGCTATTAACACAGCTATGAGAGAGCTTTTCCTTCAGATTGTATACGGCAGAACACAGACAGCTTTCTCCGAAGGCGGACTCCCTGTTGGTGCAGGTCTTGAAGACCTTGGTAAGGGACTTAGAAGCCAGGTAGGTACTCTCTTCAGCACAAAGGCTAAGGGACCTCGTTACCTTGAGCTTGCAGAAGGTTACATAACAAAGATGGCTCTTGATGCTGACAATCAGGTTATCGGTTACAAGTTTGTACACCTTGGAAAGATGATGGAAGCTATCCGTAAGGGTGCTGACGCTAATGAAGCTCTCGAGAAAGCTACAGGTCAGTATGGTAGATTTGATGACGCGGTAAAAGTAATTGACCCGCGTGAAGAATAAGAGAGGGGGAAATTAAAATGGCATTATTTGAAAGCTACGAAAGAAGAATAAATCAGGTAAACGCGGCTCTTAACAAGTACGGCATTGCCTCCCTCGAAGAAGCAAAGAAGATTTGCGATGATAAGGGTATCGATGTATATAACCTCATTAAGAGCATTCAGCCCATCTGCTTTGAAAACGCTTGCTGGGCATATATCACAGGTACAGCTATTGCTATAAAGAAGGGCTGCACAAAGGCTGCAGACGCTGCTGAAGCTATCGGCGAAGGTCTTCAGGCATTCTGTATCCCCGGCTCCGTTGCTGACGACCGTAAGGTTGGTCTTGGCCACGGTAACCTTGCAGCAATGCTCCTTAGAGAAGAAACAAAGTGCTTTGCATTCCTTGCAGGTCACGAGTCCTTTGCAGCTGCTGAAGGTGCTATCGGTATCGCAAACAGCGCTAACAAGGTAAGAAAAGAACCTCTCCAGGTTATCCTTAACGGTCTTGGAAAGGATGCTGCACAGATTATCTCCAGAATCAACGGTTTCACATTTGTTGAAACAAAGTTTGATTATATGACAGGTAAGCTTGAAATCGTTAGCGAAAAGGCTTATTCAAACGGCCCCAGAGCTAAGGTTCGTTGCTACGGTGCAGATGATGTTAGAGAAGGCGTTGCAATTATGCATCAGGAAAAGGTTGACGTTTCCATCACAGGTAACTCCACCAACCCCACACGTTTCCAGCATCCCGTTGCAGGTACATATAAGAAAGAATGTATCGAAATCGGTAAGAAGTACTTCTCCGTTGCTTCCGGTGGCGGTACAGGACGTACACTTCATCCCGATAATATGGCAGCAGGTCCTGCTTCCTACGGTATGACAGATACAATGGGAAGAATGCACTCCGATGCACAGTTTGCAGGTTCATCTTCCGTTCCTGCTCACGTTGAAATGATGGGACTTATCGGTGCAGGTAACAACCCCATGGTTGGTATGAGTGTTGCTTGTGCAGTTGCTATCGAAGAAGCTAGCAAGTAATAGATAAAATCAGTAATTTAAAGACTTCTGAACTTTGGTTTGGAAGTCTTTATTTTTGTCCACAGTTAACTTTTGTCCACATTTTGTCCACGGCATCAAGGGAAATGAGGTAAAAAATGAAAAACAATATTATCATCAGAAAACGTAAATCTGTTAAGAAAGGATTTACCTATGAGTACAGATTTGAAACAGCATCGGTAAACGGACAAAGAAAATGGATAAGTAAAGGTGGATTTGATAATGAAGAAACCGCTAGACTTGAAGGCATCAAGGCGTTGAATGAATATAACACTTGCGGAAAAGTCGTGAAACCAACCTCAATGAGCTTTGCTGACTTCTTGGAGCATTGGGTTATAAATGATTGCTCCGCAACACTTAATGAAATTACAATTACCAATTATCGTAAAAAGATAAAGAATCTTATTGTTCCAACCTTGGGAAAATACAGAGTTGATTCTATTGATAGAGATAAACTGCAGAACTTATTGACAGAATTACATAATAATGGATATTCTAGCAATACTTTATCATCTATAAAAGGAATTTTAACAAAATGCTTTAACTATGCTCTTTATAGTGGATATTTAACAAAAACCCCTGCTATCAGTTTGAAAATACCAAAAAACGAAAATACAACTATCCCAACAAGAATATCCCCTCATATTTATTTAACAAAAGAACAGATAACATCTATATTTAATAGATTTCCCGTCTCCACCTCTCCCCACTTGCCACTAATGATAGGGTTACACTGCGGAATGAGATTGGGAGAGGTTTTTGCTTTAACTTGGAATGATATTAATTTATCTGAAAAGAAAATATCTATTAACAAGCAAATTCAATGGCGGCAATATCAACGAACAGAGAAAGGAAAAAAGCAATACAACGGAAAATCAACAGAAGATAGCGGATGTTGGTATTTCTCTTCAACAAAGTACAAATCCGATAGAGTTATTGAAATGGATAAAGAGTTGTATAATTTGTTGTGTGTTGAAAAAGAAAGACAAGAGAAAGCCGCTGCCTATTTTTCAGACAGATATGCACATTATTACGAAACCGACAAACGAGAAATATCATCTATTAAAACATCTAAAGAAATAGATTTTGTTTGCGTACGAGAAAATGGAACATATATTACACCTCGAACAATGCAACACACATCAAGAGTTATACACAATGATTTAAATATCAAAGAGTTTGATTTTCATAGTTTAAGGCATACTCATGCAACTGTTCTACTTGAAAAAGGTGCACCTCTTAAATACATTCAACAACGTTTGGGACATAAAAAGATTGATATTACTTTGAATGTATATCAACATCTAACAGAAGAACTAACACAGCAAGGGATAAATATATTAAACGATATTTTTGTCAGCAAATCAGGTAAAACAACCGAGTGTACAGATGATTGAAAAAAACATCATTTCATGATATAATTTATATTGGTTAATATAATAACTCACTAGATATGTTGATTTTAAGGCTGAATAATTGAGGTGTTAAAATGATGATTAGAATAAAATTTCACGAGAATAGTAATTCATTAAATTTATATCAGTTGCAGAAAGCTGAAAATATAATTACTGCTTTTAACAGTGATATTTCATACGAAGATATAAATATAATCATAGAACTTTTTAATATAAAGAGGCTTTTCGGGCTAAAAATCTGCTCTCAAATATGGGATGCTGAAACCACAGAAAGCTATTCAAATATTGTAGAAAAGTTTAATAAACCGATAGGTGTATTTACTTCGAAAGTTAATGGGGAAAATATTATCGAGTTCTGCAAACAGGTAGATTTAGGTTATAAGGATGATTTTTGGAAATTAATTGAATACTTTAATATTCACAACAGCATAACTGTACAAGAGTTTAATAATATTATTGAAACTCTCCCTCAATCATTACGAAACATAATGAGTTGTAAAAAAATAGTTAATACATTCGACAGTGAGCTCACTCAGTTTTTTATTAATAATTCAAAATATGCAGAATTAATTCTTGATGATTGTGCTATTACAAAGAACACATCAAAAAGAAAAATTCATTTGCCTAAATCTTTAAAAAATGACGAAATTAATAATATTCTATGGAACTATATAAAATCAGACCAAGCAAACCCCAATTATTTGAGCTTAATTTCTATGCTGAAGAGTTGTAATGACGAAATTAAAGCCTCTGATAAAATCAGATATGCTGCACACAAACGATATAACGAATATTGGGAAAGCCATCACAAAGAAGGTCAACCGCGTTACTATACTGGCGTTGAAGTTTCTTTTTATGATGATAGTAAGGTAAAGCAAAAAGAATTTGAATATGATGAAAAAATTATGAAGTTTTTTTATGGAACAACATGGTTTAAGGAAAATATGGATTACCCAACGTTGCTAAACAATTTCATTCATATTTTTAATTTTGTAGACAGACAAGGAAGATGCACATTTTTATCTAACCCATCAAGACTAAGCGTTTTCGAAAGCATATTCGGAGTTGATGGAGAAAAAATATACAAAACTGGTATTGACTATGGTTTGAAAAGCGGTCTATCATCAGTTCAACTTTATGGATATAGCAATTACCTTAAGGCTAATGAAATAAATATTGAGAATATTTTTAAATGGTTTTTTGAAACATATTTAGTTGATGAATTTTCAGCAAAGGGATTCTCGTACATAGAACCAAGCAACAATGCCACAGCCCTAGAAAAAATACTAGTTTTAATACCACAAATAGATGGAATTATAAAACAATTTACTTTCTTTTTAGAAGACGAATTTGTTGACCGTGAATATTTCGAATATTCCTCTGATAGAATATTGGTAACTTCTGCCTCAAGTATGATAAAAAACAAATATATTTATCCTAACGGACAATCAATTAATACTGCAATGCATTTAATGTTCAGTGACCAATCTATGCTTTTTTATTCAGATGGAAATGGAAAAGAATATAATGATTTTGTAGAATTTATAGAAAATAACCATATGAGGGTCGAAGATTTTGAAGAGCACAATAGAGCAGATGTGGAATTATTAATAAAGGAAAAGTATATTAACATTGACGGAAATGGTTACATAAATATAGATGTAAATAAGGCTGTGATATTAAAGGACTTGTTTTTTAATGAAGTTATATCATATAAATTCTATGAGTGGAAATATCCAACCATAGCTACCATATTGGATGAATGGATAAATGATGGAAAAGTTATTATTGAGAACACATTATTTACAAGACAGGAACAGAAATACATTGATTATATGCTGAATGCTCAAAGATACATTAATGGACCAGAATTAAGAAACAAATATGCACATGGGATATTTTCTTTGGACGAGAAAAAGCATCAGCAGGATTACATAGAGTTATTAAAAATTATGATAGTAATTATTTTAAAAATAAATGAAGAATTTTGCTCCAAATAAATTTTATTTAAAAATGCATTGTAAAACTCTTAATATAGTGCTATAATATTTATGCTACACAAATTGAATTAACGATTTTGAGGAACTCTCTATATTTTTATAGTAGGTTTATTTTTCATTCCTATGTTTATACTTATCAAGTACGAATTGATAAAAATGTAAATTCCGCTTGATGAGTATGGGAGAATTTCCTTTTCGTTAAGATTTGTGTAGCAACAATAGGAGTTTGCATTTTTTGTGCGTTCTCTTATTGGGGGCGCACTTTTTTAATTTATGGAGGTATGTATATATGAAGAAAAAATTTTTATTTTCAACAATAGTGATATGTATTGGTATTCTGCACTTTGGAATAACATCTGTATTAGCAGATTCAGCGATAGCAGACAGTGGCACATGGGGCAATCTTACTTGGTCTATTGATGCAAATGGCACCCTAGTTATAGACGGAGAAGGCGAAATGTTGGATAACAAGAATTTTGAATACCCGTGGAATCCTAATATCGTTGGTAATAAAAAAATAAAGGCTGTGGAAATCGGAGATAATGTTACGAGCATCGCTACAGGAGCGTTCTTTCAGTTTTCTAATATGCAATCCGTTCATCTTCCCCTCAAACTAGAAACCATTAATGACTATGCATTTTTTAATTGTATATCTCTTGAACAGATAGAACTACCTATTGGATTGACATACATTGGAAGTGATGCTTTCGCACAATGCAAATTGAAAGACATTAGTATACCAGACAATGTTACACATATAGGTTTTAGAGCCTTTGCACTCTGCAGCAATTTAGAGAAAATAACCCTACCATATATAGGGAGTCCTGATGGTTACGATAGATTTATAGGATATATATTTGGTGCATCTACGTGTGAAGGTAACACAAAAATGGTTCCAGCTTCATTGAAGCATGTTGTTTTAAGTGAAAAATGTAAAACTATTCCGCTTACAGCATTTTATAAATGTACTTCTATTGAAAAAATTGAAATTTCAAAAAATGTTACTACTATCGGCTCGTATGCATTTGAAGGATGTACGGGTATAAAAGAATTTGAGATTCCAGACAATGTTAAAACCATATATAGTTCTGCCTTTCGTGGATGTACACAACTGTCAAACATCAAGATATCAAATAATGTAACACAAATCCCGAACTATTGTTTTGAGAATTGTACCAATTTATCACAAATAGACTTTGGTAATGCTCTAGAAGAAATTGGTGAATTGGCATTTAATAACTGTACTAGTTTAACAGAAATATTTGTGCCAAATACTGTAACAAGCATTAAAAAAGGTGCATTTAAAGGTTGTTCAAATCTTGAAAGCATTTCTCTCCCTTTTGTAGGAAATTGCCGCGAAGCAAATAATTGTCCAGAAGCTGTTTTCGGATACATTTTTGATTACACTTCAAATAATTATGGAAGTGGGACTCGGCAATTTTACGATGAAGACCTATTTTACAATTACTATATTCCCACAAGCATAAAAGAAGTAAAAATAACTGATGAAATGATAATACCTTATGGTGCATTTTATGGATGCACCTTTGAAAATCTAGAATTGCCCTCAAGCATAAATAAAATTGATAATATGGCATTTTCAATTAACTACGGATTGAAGGATTTATATTTTATTGGTTCTAGAGAACAATGGAACAGTATTTATATTGGAGCAGGTAATGAAATGTTAAATAATGTAACTATACACTTTTCAAAGTCACTTCCTTTAACCATATCATATGTGGCAGATAATGCCCTCGGTGTTCCAATTAAGCAAGAAGTTGAGCCTTTTTCAAGCATCAAAATATCCTCAATCATTCCTATGAAAAACAACTATATTTTTAAGGGTTGGGCCACGGACAAGCAATTAGGCACTGTAAATTATAAACCCGGTGACAACATAACAATATTATCAGAAGATATTATTCTATATGCAGTATGGCAAAGAATTGTTACCACTAGCACACAAATTATCAGCAATATCATTATGGTAACACCGACAAATGCTCAAATTGGCGACTACATTATTGCCGCTTGTTATAAAGGCGGTCAAATGGTGTATGTTGATATATATTCATACAATAATGAAACAACAATCCCATTTGTACCTGACAAAGAATATGACAAAATAAAAATTATGGTTTTGGAAAGCATGAATACACTAGTTCCATTAAGTATTGGGGAAGATATATCCATCTCACAATAAACTTTAAGCCGTTCTATTATAAAAGCAGAGCGGCTTTTTATTTTACAACACGATTACATTTTAATTACACTTTCAAAAATCCCCCAGACAAAACAGATTTTTTCCAGTATAATAGCCGCACAAAATTAAGAAAGCGAGTGGTTATATGCAAGGAAAATATTTATCAGAAATAGTAAACATTAAAAATTTGAAAAAAGAAAAAATGAATTTAATTTCTGCCCCATGTGGTTGTGGAAAAACAACATTTGCCAAGACAAAGTTGAAAGAACTACACGAAGAATACAAAGACCCTTTCTTTCAGCCAGATATGTTATATTTAATTGATACTGCAATGGGAAAAGAGCAATTAATAAATTCTAAAGAAGCACAAGTAGAATATAGTTATTGGAGTATCGAACCTTATTGGAAATTACCAGGGATAACTGTTATGACATATGCAGGGTATGAAACATTATGCGAAAAAGCACCAGACTATAATCAATGGGTAAACAAAAGTGTTATTGTATGTGATGAATTACAAGAAGAAATACTGTGGTCAAAATGGAAAAAAGAAAACGACTTACACACTCGAGCTATAAACAGAATAGCTTACAATATTGAAATGACAGATAACATAGTAATTGCATTAAGTGCAACACCTAACTGGATAAAAAGAGAATTTAATTGGTGTTTGAATGAAATCGAACTTCTAGATGAGCCACGGCATTATGAGAACAAACATGTAGAAGAATATAAAGACCTGTCCCTTCTTATTGATAAAATATCTCCAAGCGAATGCGGAATCATATACATATCACAAATTGAAGATATGATTAAATATGAAAATATCTTAAAAGACAAGGAAATAAAATGTATATCATTATGGAGTAAAAACAATACAGATTTTACACTTTCTGAAGAACAATTAAAGGTTCGAGAGTATATAATCAAGCATAAAGAATTGCCACCATATATTGACGTTTTAATAATTAATAGAGCTTGTGCAACGAGCATTACTATCGGAAATGAAACAAACACAAAAAGGCCTATTGACTTTATGATACTTCACACGTCAGACACGAATATTCAAATACAAGCCAGAGGAAGATATAGGAATGATTTAAAAAAATTATATCTCCATAAAGCAGATATATTTGATGATATAAAGTTGCCAAGCAAATGGCTATATATCCCCCTTTATAAAGAAGATAAAAACAGATTGTGCGAAGAACTTGGACTAAAAAATGGAGACGGCAGATTGTTGAAATGGACAACAATAAAATCAAGGTTGAAAAGTAGTGGTTATATTGTGGATGATAAGAGAACAGAAAAGGCACGGTACAGTACTATCTATGAAATATAATGACAATTTTGTGGGTATTCTAATTAAGAGATACCCGCAATTATGTCATCGTTAATTCTACGATTAGTCTGCACTCGTACTACCTATGAGTTATAATATTAAAGTCCTCCTATGAGTTAGTTTTAAGCACCCCCTATAGAATCGATATGTCACTAGGGTTTTCCTGTGGTGTTTGCCCGCTGCAACAAAAAACAAATCGTATAGGTTTTGACAAGCAGGAAAATATGTGGTATAATATAATTAAATAAATCTTGTTGTCGTGGACAAATTTGTGTCCACATTCTGTCCACAAGAGTTTGAATAGGACAATACAAACACGATTAAATCAATAATTCAGAAGCCAAAAAGTATATTATTTATTACTACCGCAGATATAGGTAACAACCCGATGGTTGGTATGAGTGTTGCTTGTGCAGTTGCTATTGAAGAAGCAAGTAAGTAAGTTTCACTATATTTGCAACTATATACAGACACATCATTTGTATAAGGCATAGTGATGTGTCTGTTTTTTAGTAAAGGATTTTTATTATGAGAAAACTTCTTACCTTTCTCTGTTTTCTATTGCTGGTGATTATTATAAGCACTCAGCTTGCAGGGTATCTTGAATATAAAAACTCAAAACTTAATCCGGCATTCTCCGAGCTTAGCTTAAGCGATGACACCACCATTATTTCCATCAGTGCGGTGGGAGATTGTACGTTTGCCACAGATATCAATTCTTCAGGCAGTCAAAGCTTTGACGAAGAATTTAAGAGAAATAAGTCTGGCTATTCGTACTTTTTCAACAAAGTAAAACCCTACTTTGAAAATGACGATTTGACAATCGTTAATTTTGAGGGTACTTTGTCAAACAATGGTACAAGAGCTGATAAGGAATTTGCATTCAGGGGAAACCCTGAGTATGTAAAAATACTTACCTCCTCATCTGTTGAAGCGGCAAACTTAGCCAACAATCACTCCCGTGATTATGGGGAAATTTCACTTAAGGATACAAAGGATATTTTATCGGAAAATAATATTATATGGTTTGAAGAAAAAAACTATGCCATTAAGGAAATTAACGGAATTAAGGTTGGGCTAATCGGTATAAACACTCAGCGTAATGGGGATAAAGCGAGTCTTATAAAAAACCTGAAAGAATTAAAAGAGCATAACCCTGCACTTATAATAGCAAGCTTTCATTGGGGGGAGGAATCTGCAAAGCAGCCTAATAATTCCCAGATTGAGCTTGCCCATACGGCGATAGATAACGGCGTGGACCTTGTTATAGGACATCATCCCCACGTTTTGCAAGGAATAGAAAAGTACAAGGGTAAATATATCTTATACAGTCTTGGCAATTTTTGCTTTGGCGGAAATAAAAATCCATCCGATAAGGACACGATGATTTTTAAGCAGTCATTCGTTTTTGTAGACGGTAAGCTTATTGAAAAAGATAATGCTTCCATTCTCCCCTGCTCCATTTCCTCGGTAACTTCACGCAACAATTATCAGCCTGTCCCTTTAACGGGCAAGGAATTTAAAAGGGTGCAAAAGAAGATTAAGGACCGTTCAAAAGGATTTAAAGGGATAGAAGATGTTACTTTTATCAGAGCTTATTCACAGGATTAACATAAAAAAGCACGTTGTAAAACAACGTGCTTTTAATTTTCCTTTTTTACCAGCCTCATAATTATGAAAATAAATGCAATTGGATATATAATATTTACTATAAGCCCTGCACGAAGTGCATTTTCTCCCCAAACACTCATAGAGGCTACAAGCCCTGTTATAAAGGGAGCAATTGAGCATCCTATATCGCCAAAAATGGCAATCGCACTGTACATTGCACCTCCCCCTTTGGGGAATTTTTTAGATGCAAGCTCCACTGTTCCGGGCCATAGGGTGCTGATTGCAAAACCGCAAAGAGAACAACCTGCCAGTGAGATAAAAGGATTTTTTGAAAATGCTGCCATAGCATAGCAACACACACATAACGCACACGATGCGATAAAGTATAACTTAAAGTTAATTCTTTTCTCATATATTCCGTAGATAAGCCTGCCTATTCCCATAAACAATGCAAAAAGACAAGGTCCAAAAAGGTCTCCCAAAGTTTTATCAAGTCCTAATGCATTTTGTGCAAATGTTGATGCCCATTGTGCCATTGCAAGTTCACTTCCACCGGCACAAATCATAAGAAAAAGCAGCGCAATAAAGGTTTTGTTTTTAAATAAAACGCTAACCTTCTCCCTATTCTCATTAGCTGGGATAGGTGTTATTGGCGCTTTTAGGAAAATCAGTCCGTTCACAAGCGGAATTACTGCCCAAAGGTATGCTACTATTTTCCACGATGCTTCTCCTAAAATTCTTACTGCAAGGGTTGTGGCAAGCACCACCAAAAGCTGTCCCCAAGAGTAAAAGGAATGTATGAGCACAAAATTCGCTCCATACTCCTTGGGAATTCCGGCGATAATTGGATTTATAACTACCTCTATAAGACCTGCCCCGACAGAATAGAATATTACACCTATGCATAATCCCAGATAAGGGGGCATAACATCAGGCAGGAAAGTAAGCATAACAAAGCCCACCGTACAGAAAAGCTGGGATAGTACTACAGATTTTCTGTAACCTATCTTATTCAGTAAAAACATCGATACAACATCTACACAAAGCTGTGTTATAAAATTAACTGCAACGAGTGTTCCTATTAGAGAATAACTTAACCTATATTCCTTTTGCAGCATTACAAAAAGAAGCGGCAAAAAGTTTATTGCTACCGCCTGAACAAAATATCCGATATAGCAGGAACGCCTCGTAGTTTTAAAAGTCATATGTATCACCTTTTTTAAATGGGTGCAAGTTTTACCTGCACCCATTTTTTATGCTATTTCTTCAGCATCGGTTTCTGTAACCATTTCCTTCTTTATAAGCTGTGCCTGAGCATTCCCCTCAAACACATCTTTTGTAAAGACAGCCTTCTCTATACTCTTATCCGAGGGGATGTCATACATTGCATCTGACAAAGCACCCTCTACAATTGCACGAAGTCCACGGGCACCTGTTTCTCTCTCTATCGCCTTTTTAGCTATAAATGAAAGTGCATCTTCGGTAATTTCCAGCTCTACCCCGTCCATTTCAAAAAGCTTTTTATACTGTTTTACAAGAGCATTTTTAGGCTGAGTAAGAATCATTTTAAGTGCTTCCTCGTCAAGCTGCTCCAATGTTACCACAACGGGAACTCTTCCTACAAATTCGGGGATAAGACCAAATTTTAAAAGGTCCTGCGGTTCAACGTGTTTAAAGGATTCTCCTGCATCACGTTTCTGCTTACTCTTAACATCAGCACCAAATCCCACACCCTGCTTGCCTATACGCTTTTCAATGATTTTATCAAGGTCTGAAAAAGCACCGCCGCAGATAAAGAGGATATTTGTAGTATCAATCTGCAAAAGCTCCTGATGCGGGTGTTTTCTTCCACCCTGAGGAGGTACTGATGCTACTGTTCCCTCAAGAATTTTCAGGAGTGCCTGTTGCACACCCTCACCGCTTACATCACGGGTTATAGATACATTTTCACTCTTTTTTGTAATCTTGTCAATCTCGTCAATGTAGATAATACCACGTTCTGCTTTCTTTATATCATAATCTGCTGCCTGAATAAGCTTGAGCAGAATATTTTCAACGTCCTCACCAACGTAGCCTGCCTCAGTAAGGCTGGTTGCATCGGCAATAGCAAAAGGTACCTGAAGCACCTTTGCAAGTGTCTGTGCAAGAAGTGTTTTACCGCTGCCGGTAGGTCCTATCATAAGGATATTACTCTTCTGAAGGTCTACACCTTCTGTATCTACATGTGAATTGATACGCTTATAATGGTTATATACGGCTACGGCAAGGCTTTTCTTTGCCTTTTCCTGACCGATTACATAATCATCAAGCACAGCCTTAATTTCCTGTGGAACAGGAGCATTTTCAAATTTAGGTACCTGTGCAGTTTCTTCTGCCACATCATACTGTGCATATTCTCCGTCAAGAAGTTCAAAGCACACCTCAATACACTCGTCACAAATATATACACCGGGACCGGATATAAGTCGGTTTACCTCGTCCTGGGTTTTTCCGCAGAAAGAACATCTTAACTGTTTTTCGTCATTCTTAGGCAAAATATATCATTCCTCTCTGAATAAAGTTTTAAAAGGCTACGAAGAAACCTTCATCGTAGCCTTTTACGTCTTAGCTTTATCGTGCAGTAATAATTTTATCAATCAGACCGTAATCAAGTGCCTCCTGTGCACTCATAAAATTGTCACGTTCAGTATCACGTGCAATTTCCTCAATGGGGCGGCCTGTGTTTTCGCTGAGGATTTTATTAAGCTTATCCTTTATACGAATGATTCTGTCTGCATGAATTTTAATATCAGTTGCCTGACCCTGCATACCGCCTAAGGGCTGGTGAATCATAATTTCACTGTTGGGAAGTGCAATACGCTTACCCTTTGCACCTGCAGAAAGAAGGAATGCACCCATACTTGCTGCCATGCCAACACAAATTGTAGATACATCACACTTGATATAATTCATAGTGTCGTAAATTGCCATGCCTGCCGTAATGCTTCCGCCGGGGCTATTGATGTAAAGCATAATGTCTTTATCGGGGTCTTCGCTTTCAAGAAAAAGCATCTGTGCAACAATAAGACTTGCCGTCTGATCATTGACTTCATCGCCGAAAAATATTATTCTGTCTTTTAAAAGTCTTGAGAAAATATCGTAGGACCTTTCTCCATGACCGGTCTGCTCAATTACGTATGGAACTAAGCTCATCTTGCATCCTCCTCTTTTAATTTAGTTTGTTATCTTTTGTATTATTCAGCGTCCTTTTTTGTTGTTGTCTTCTTCGCTGTTGTTGTTTTCTTTGCAGTTGTTGTAGACTTCTTCGCAGTTGTAGTCTTCTTTGCAGCAGGCTTCTTTTCTTCGCCTTCTGCCTTCTTAGTTGTAGTTGTCTTTTTAGCTGCGGTTGTTGTAGTCTTCTTTGCAGTAGTTGCCTTCTTAGCTGCGGGCTTCTTCTCTGTTTCTGCTGCATCTTCCTTCTTAGCAGTTGTTTTCTTTGCAGCAGGCTTCTTAGCCTTTCCAACCTTTGCAGCATCTACTACAACAGTAACTGTCTTCTGAGTCTTAAGGTCTGCCTTAAGTGCATCAATGTTTGCACCCATAAGCTCCTTAACCTTCTCAACTTCCATGCCATACATTTCAGCCATCTTGGAAAATTCAGCTTCAACATCTTCATCAGTTAC
Source organism: Clostridia bacterium (assembly GCA_045615265.1). Classification (GTDB taxonomy): domain Bacteria; phylum Bacillota; class Clostridia; order UMGS1883; family UMGS1883; genus UMGS1883. The sequence goes on from JAZLEL010000083.1 coordinate 21,576, forward strand.
TTCGATGTTTTCTGCCTTAGCAATTTCAGCAAGTACGAGCTGGCTCTTAACTGCCTTTTCTGCAGTTTCCTTAAGCTGCTCACGAAGAGCATCCATTGTCATACCTGTATACTGAAGGTACTGCTCAAGAGGCATACCCTGACTCTGCAATCTGTAAGAAATATCCTGAATCTGATTTTCAATCTGGCTATCAACCATGCACTTAGGAACATCAACAGTTGCATTATCAACTGCGATATCGATAACTGCATCTTCAAACTTACGCTGTGCCTGTGCTTCCTTAGCTTTTTCAAGCTTAGCCTTTGCATCGTTTTTAAGTTCCTCAAGTGTATCAAATTCGCTTACATCTTTTGCAAACTCATCATCAAGCTCGGGAAGGTTCTTCTTCTCTACGGAATGTACCTTGCACTTAAAGATTGCAGCCTTACCCTTAAGCTCTTCTGAATGGTAATCTTTGGGGAATGTTACGTTAACGTCAAAATCTTCTCCGATTGTCTTGCCGGCAATCTGCTCCTCGAATCCGGGAATGAAGCTGTTTGAGCCGAGAACAAGGCTATAATGCTCGCCCTTGCCGCCTTCAAATGCAACATCATCAACAAAGCCTTCAAAATCAAGGTCAACCTTGTCGCCCATTTCGATTGCACCTTCTGTAATAGTAGAAACGCTGGCAGCATTTTCCTGCATTCTCTTAATTTCAGCATCTACTTCATCATCTGTTACAGTATTGCCATCTTTTTCCGCTGTTATACCCTTGTAATCGCCAAGTGTAACTTCGGGACGAACTGTTACGAGTGCACTGAAAACAAAGTTTTCGCCCTTTTCAAGCTTAACAATGTCAATTTCAGGCATTTCAACAGGATCAATACCGCTTTCCTCTACTGCTTTATCATATGCACCGGGCACTGCAAAGTTAATTGCAACATCATAGAAAATTGCCTCAGTGTAGTATTTTTCAATAATTTTTCTGGGTGCTTTGCCCTTTCTGAAGCCAGGAATATTAATCTGCTTTACGTTCTTCTTATAGCTTCTTTCCATTGCTTCTTCGAACTGTGCACTGTCAATTTCGATTTCGAGATACATTCTCTTGTCTTCGCGCTGCTCAACTTTCAATACCTTCATACTTGTTTCCTCCTATTGTTCAAGGCTTTAATAAATATGCAATATAAAGCCTACATCAAATCATATTTATATCATATTTTTGCCAATTATGCAAGTGTTTTTTGAATATTTCAAGCTAAATTATGCGAATTGGTGCAAATTTTAGAAAATCAGCTGATACCAGCTCACAATTTTGGTAATTAAGCCTAAAATCCTCTGCCCTTTTCCCATGTAAATGCCCGTAAACGCATTTGTAAACATTATACTTTTTTATTATTTCCATATAGGCATCATCGGGCGGATAATGGAGTGCCGCAATAATTGTATCGGAAAGCTTTGAAGCTTCTTTAAGCGAGGTTTCAAGCCTTAAAAGCTCACGGCGATAGATTTTTTCGTCTTCTTTTTTGAAAGCCTTATCCTTGGGCGAAAGCCATCCCTTCGCACCGCAGACCGCTACATTATCACACAAAAAGGCATTATTTTGCATAAAGGTTACACTTTTGATATCATTTATGCTTAAAAACTCATTCATTTTGGTAAGGGTTTCCCACCAATAGTCATGGTTCCCCTTAGACAAAAGCTTTTTCCCGGGGAGCGATTCTAGAAATTTAAAATCGGCAAGTGATTCTGACAGGTACGTTGCCCAGCTGAAATCACCGTTTATAATTACAAAATCTTCCTCGCCTACCCTCTTTTTCCACTCATATTCAATTCTTTCAACGTAATTGTCCCATCTTACGCCGAAAACATCCATAGGCTTGTTTATTCCCAGCGGAAGATGCAAATCACTAAGTGCAAAAATTGCCATAATCTTCTCCGAATATTAATGTTTTTAATACACACAATACAACTGTAAGCTTTGAAATTAAACGATATTTTATCATCTAATTTCTTTGTTCTTACAAATTAAGTCAGGAGTGATAGAGATGTCTTGCAAAAACTCAGACAGACCTTTAGGCGGCGTAAAGTGCGTTGTCGAAACCTGTGTGCATCACAATGCCGATAACGAATGTATGGCAGAACACATCATGGTTGTAGGTCAGGATGCAAACAGAGTATCGGAAACAGGTTGCGATACCTTTTCCAAGAGAGAATGCTGTAACTAACAGCATTTGTATGATGAAATATAAGCAACGAAGGTCTGCTTAATTTCGTCTTTTTCTTAAAGAGGCTGCTGCATTAAGCCGCACAACACCATTACAAGGGAACAGCTCGCACTGTGTATTTTTTTGAGTTAATGGTTTGTGCACCAATGGTTAATGCAACAGCCTCTTTATTTTTAATTTTTAAGAAATTCGTTTACAACTGCTTTCATCTGGTCTTTATCACACACAACCTCAAACCTTACCTCTTTTTCTTCAAGGGTGTCGAGTGAATAAGGAACGTGAAGGTCATAGTCCTGAGCGAGCTTTTCAAGAAGTCTGAATTCATCCAGCTCTGCTATTTCTGCTTCGCCCTGAAGTGCGGAAAGAACCGCTCCGTTAAATTTAAACGGACTTGCAGTTGATGCAATGATTGTCTTGGTATCATCGCCTGTATTTTTCACGTAATCATCATGAACACTTACTGCAACTGCTGTGTGAGTATCTGTTACATAACCAAACTTATCGTAGGTTTTTTTAATTGTTTCAGCACATTTTTCATCATCTGCGAAACCGCCGTAAAAATGCTCTTTTATTTCATTCTTTATTTCATCGCTTACGGTATATGTTCCGTTCTGACTAAGCTCTTTCATATATCCGCTTACAACGTCAGCTCTTCCCCCTGAAATCATATATAGAAGTCTTTCAAGGTTTGAAGAAATAAGAATATCCATTGACGGAGATGTTGTAACAAAGAAATCACGGTTTCTGTCATATACACCAGTATTTATAAAATCAGTAAGAACGTTATTCTTATTTGATGCACAGATAAGCTTCTTTACGGGAAGTCCCATACATTTAGCATAGTATGCAGCTAAAATATTACCGAAGTTTCCTGTGGGTACGCAGATGTTAACCTCATCCCCGACAGGAATTTCCTCTGCCTTAACCATATCGCAATATGCAGAGAAGTAGTAAACAATCTGAGGTACAAGTCTGCCCCAGTTAATGGAGTTTGCAGAAGAAAGTGATTTCTTAAGAGCAAGAAGTTCGTTTTCGTACTCCTTATCTGTAAAAATTGCTTTAACGCCGTTTTGTGCATCGTCAAAATTACCATTAACTGCACTTACAAATACGTTATTACCCTCCTGCGTACACATCTGAAGACGCTGAATCTGACTAACACCGTCATCAGGATAGAATACTATAATCTTTGTACCCTGAACATCTCTGAAACCTTCAAGGGCTGCTTTTCCTGTATCACCGCTTGTTGCAACTAAAATTACAGTTTCGCGGTCAATGCCAAGCTTCTTAACAGATGTAGTAAGAAGATGTGGAAGAATCTGCAGTGCCATATCCTTGAACGCACAGGTAGGACCATGCCACAATTCCAGTACATACTGCGAATTATTCAGCTTATACACGGGGGCGATACTGTTTGTTTCAAACTTTTCCTTGGTGTAAGCTTTATTTATACATTTATCAAGCTCTTCCTCTGTAAAATCAGTAAGAAATCTTCCCAGTATTTCATGGGCACGCTGACAGTAGGTCATATCTGCCATATATTTAATATTGTTGAGTGATATAACGGGAATACTGTCAGGAACAAAGAGTCCACCCTCGGGGGAAAGTCCCTTAGCAATTGCTTCAGAGCTTTTTACACTTATATTATTATCACGTGTGCTTTTATAATTCATAACTAAAATCTCCTATTTAACAACAATGTTTACAAGCTTACCGGGAACTGCAATCACCTTAACAACACTCTGTCCCTCAATAAGTGCCTTAACCTCATCATTTTCCATTGCTGCTTTTTCCATATCTTCACGCTTGATATTTGCATCAACCATCATTTTTGCTTTTACTCTGCCATTAATCTGTACAACGATTTCAACGGTAGAATCAATACAAAGCGCTTCATCATAAGAAACCCAGCCTCCGTTTGAAAGCACTTCGCCAAACAGTTCTTTATACAATTCCTCTGTCATATGAGGAGCAAACGGATAAAGGAGTGTAAGAAGTGTTTTGTATTCAGCATTGTTTACACTTCCAACCTCATAAATCTTATTTACGAGTGTCATAAGTGCAGCAATAGCTGTGTTAAACTTCATATTTTCAATGTCGCTTGAAACCTTTTTAATGGTCTTATGCATACTGCTTGTAAGCTCATCACTGTAAGAGTCGCCGTCAACAAGCTTTGTATGAAGTTCCCAGACTCTATCAAGGAATCTCTTACAACCCTTCATGCTGCTTTCGTTCCAGGGAGCTGCCTGTTCATAGTCACCCATAAAGAGAACATACGCTCTTAAAACATCGGCACCATATACATCAACAACATCGTTGGGGTCAACAACATTACCCTTACTCTTACTCATTTTGTCGCCGTCAGGTCCTAAGATAAGTCCCTGAGCAGTTCTCTTTGCATAAGGCTCTGCTGTGGGAACAAGGCCCAAATCATAGAGGAACTTATGCCAGAAACGTGAGTAAATCATATGTCTTGTAACGTGTTCCATACCACCGTTGTACCAGTCTACATTCATCCAGTAGCGGAGTGCTTCCTGTGATGCAAACTCTTTATCATTGTTCGGGTCACAATAACGCAGGAAGTACCATGATGAACCTGCCCACTGGGGCATGGTATCGGTTTCTCTCTTTGCTTTTTCTCCGCACTTGGGACAAGTGCAGTTAACAAAAGAGTCAATTTTTGCAAGAGGACTTTCCCCGTCTGAGCCTGGTTCGAAATTTTCAACGGGAGGAAGTCTTAACGGAAGTTCTTCATAAGGAACAGGAACTATACCGCACTTGGGACAGTGAACAATGGGAATAGGTTCTCCCCAATATCTCTGACGGTTGAATGCCCAGTCCTTCATTTTGTACTGAACACCCTTTTCTCCGCAGCCTTTTTCAGCCAAAATCTCAAGCATCTTAGCGATTGCTTCCTGCTTTGTCTTAATGCCGTTAAGGAGTCCTGAGTTAACCATTTCTCCGTCACCTGTATAGGCTTCCTTCTCAATATCTCCGCCTTTTATTACTTCGATAATATCAATGCCGAATTTCTTGGCAAAGTCGTAGTCACGTGTATCATGAGCAGGTACAGCCATAATTGCACCTGTACCATAGCCCATCATTACATAGTCGGAAATATAAATCGGAATTTCCTTTTCTGTGATGGGGTTAATTGCGGTCAATCCTTCTATTCTCACGCCTGTTTTATCCTTAACAAGCTGTGTACGTTCAAACTCGCTCTTCTTCGCACTTTCTTTCTTATATGCTTCAAGGGCTTCAAAGTTTGCGATGGAATCTTTATATTTTTCAATAATGGGATGCTCGGGAGCAATAACCATAAATGTAACACCGTAAAGTGTATCGGGGCGTGTTGTGTAAACACGGAGCTTCTCATCATTTTCCTTGATTGAGAAGTCAACAAAAGCACCCTCGGATTTACCAATCCAGTTTTTCTGCTGAAGCTTTACATTGGGGAGATAATCAACTGTTTCCAATCCCTCAAGAAGCTTGTCAGCATATTCGGTAATTCTTAAGTACCAAACTTCCTTTGTTTTCTGCACAATGTCACTGTGACATATATCACACTTACCGCCCTGAGAATCCTCGTTTGAAAGGACAACCTTACAGCTGGGGCAATAGTTTACAAGTGTCTTATCACGGAAAACAAGGCCTTTTTCAAACATTTTAAGGAAAATCCACTGTGTCCATTTATAGTAGCCCTCGTCTGTTGTATCCACAACTCTGGACCAATCGAAGGAGAAGCCTACTCTCTTAAGCTGGCTTGTGAATTTAAGAATATTTCTGTCTGTAACCTGTCTGGGGTGAACACCTGTCTTTATAGCTGTATTTTCAGTAGGAAGACCGTAAGCATCAAATCCAATGGGAAAAAGTACATTATACCCCTCAAGTCTTCTTTTTCTGGAAACAACCTCAAGTCCTGAATACGCCTTGATATGGCCTACGTGCATACCGCTGCCTGAAGGATAAGGGAATTCTACCAATGCATAAAACTTCGGCTTGTCTGAGTTATTCTTAGCCTCGAAAGACTTATTATCGTCCCAGTATTTTTGCCATTTTTGTTCAATCTCTTTAAAATTATATTCCATGATAATCAATATCCTTTCTCACTTTAAATCAAGCTTCATCGATTGTATCAATTTCTATTTTTTCGGCTTCTGCCCATAGGTTATCAAGTCCGTAAAAATCACGCATCTGTGTGCTGAAAATATGAAGCATAACCCCGCCGAAATCGACAAGTGCCCAGTCAGGATTTTTCATACCCTCAATTTTCTCGGGCGGGCAATCAAGCTTTGCCATTTCCTCACAGGCGGCTTCATAAAGAGCGTGCATCTGTGCAGGAGAGCCTGCCGAGCAAATTACAAAATAATCTGCAATTATTGTAGCACCCTTAAGGTCAAGCGCAATTATATTGCGTCCTTTTTTACTGTCAAGAATTTCTGCAAGCTTGTGTACTTTTTCAACATCTGTCAAAGCTTTGCCCTCCTATGCTCTATAAGATAATTAAGTGCATGAACAGAATCGGGATGAATAAGCGTTCCTTTTCTTATTACATGCTTTATGGAGCAGCCTATCGCATAGATAAGTGCTTCATCAATATCTGTTTCCACGAGTCTGCGGATTTCCTTAGCCTGTTCAAGTGTTCTGCCAGGCTCGGTCATATCCGCTATATATATAAGCTTTTCCAGAGGGGTCATATTGGCTCTCGCCGTGGTATGATAATAAATCGCCTCCAGAATTTCATTATCCTCAATTCCGTAATCCTTGTAGGCTACCGCTGCACCTAAAAACGCATGGACAAGGGCGTGCTCATTTTTTGCACAGTCGTCTAACTGAACACCATACCGCTGGCTCAGGACAAAAAAATCCTCCCCCGATACGGCATCTAGGTTTTTTGCACAGTCGTGAAGCAGTGCCGTAACACGTGCCTTTTTTACATCTACACCAAATTTCGGTGCAAGACGCTCCGCCTCACCCATTACTCCCAAGGTATGGTTGAAGCGGCGTTCATTCTGTGTAGCCTTTAATTTATTTATCATTTCGTTTTCAGTCAATCAAGGTCCCTCAATCCATATAAATTCCTTTTTATTATATAATCAAAAACCTTTTTTGGCAATAAGTTTCTGCAATCTTTTCCCATCTTTATTTTTTCACGGATATCGCTGGAGGATACCTCTACCCTCTCCAT
>JAZLEL010000084.1:0-3848 GCA_045615265.1 Clostridia bacterium
TGAAATTTCAATGTGCAACGACATTATGGTTACTCTTCGTAAGATTAAGAGTATCAACGAGCTTGCTTGTATCCAGAAAGGTTTCAGAATTGTTGATATCGCTACAGATGAAGTTATCCGTAACCTTAAGCCCGGCGTAACTGAGCTTCAGATGGTTGGTATCGCTCAGAGAGTTATTTACGAAGAAGGTGCAGAATACGAAGGTCTTCCCATGTACGTATTCAGCGAAAAGTCAACAAGCCACGCTATCAGCCGCTCCGGTTACAGAACAATCGGTAAGGACGATATCGTTCAGCTTAACCTTTCAGCTAAAATTGATGGTTATTCACCTGCTATCGGTCTTCCCATCGCTATGGGCAAGCTTGAAGGTGAAAGAAGAAAAGTTGTTGAATTCTGTAAAGAAGCTCACGACTGGACAATCAGCCAGCTTAAGGCAGGCGTAATGGCTTGTGATATAGCAAAAGATTACTACAAGATGTTTGTTGATAATGGTTACGAGAAAAACTTCGTATATGGTCCCTGCCATGGTACAGGTATGATCGAAGTTGAAGCTCCTTGGATGGAAACATCTTCTGAATATCCTCTTGAAGAGAATATGACATTCCAGGTTGATAACTTCATCATGGGTGACGGTTTCGGATGCAGATGGGAAATCGGTGCTGCTATCACTAAGGATGGCTGCAAGAAGATGACTGATTACCTTAACAAGGGTATCATCGAACTTGGTTTCTAATTAATGACATTTACTAAAATGAGGTGTAGATAATGGATTACAATTTCAGTTTTCCCAGAGAACTTGACCGCATAAAGGAAAACAGAATCCCCACAGTTATCTGCGGCGGTACTGTTGAATATCACGGCCCTCATTGTTCTTATGGCTGCGACACTCTCGTTGCAGAGGGACTTATCAAGAAGCTTGCTGAAAAGAAGGAGATTATGATTGCTCCTACAATTTATTACAGCCCTTCAAGCTATGCAGTTGCTGATGAAACAAGCGGCACCGTGCATATCGAAGAGGATGTTTTTGAAGCATATCTTTTCCAGATTTTCATGAATATGTTGGATGCAGGACTTCGTAATATTTACGTTGTCATCCACCACCAGTTCGAGCAGGAAAATTGTATGCCCATGACTCTTTCTTATATGAAGGCTGCAAAGAGAGCTACTATGCGTTACCTTGAAAAGACACAGGGACGCGGATGGTGGGGTAGTGAAAACTACGCTACATATTACGAGAACCTTGGCGGCGGAGATGATCCTTTCAGCTGGATTAAGGTTATCCCCACAATGAGCACAGAGGTACAGAATGCAACAGGTTATGACCATGCAGGTAAGTATGAGTGTTCAATCCTTATGTCACTCTATCCCGATGCAGTTAAGCTTGACAGACTCGGTGATATAGATCACTGGTTCACAAAGAGCGCTGCAGAGGCAAGCACAGAGATTGGTGACGAAATGGTTCAGAAATCTCTTGAATATCTTGAGAAGAAAATCGTTTAATAGTTTTAATGGGACACCGAGAGGTGTCCCATTTAGACATAGGAGGAGGAAAGAAAATGAAACTTAATTTGCAAAAAAGCTTTTTTTCCGAAACAAAAAAAGAGCTTGTAAGCTACGGTGAATTTAAAATTCAGGCGTTTCGCTACAACTCAGGTGTAGAAGCTCTTGAGGTAGAAAATAAGAAATGTTCGTTTATTTTCACACCATTCAAGGGTCAGCAAATATGGCATTTTAAGGTTGGCGGTAAGGAAATATCCATGCAGACAACCATTAAGGAGCCTACGGATTCATCAGTATATCTTGAAAACTATGGTGGATTTATGTATCATTGCGGTGTAATTTCTTTCGGTGCACCCGACAGTGAGCATCCCCAGCATGGTGAAATACCTAATGAAATCTATGATAACGCATATATTTCCTGCGGTGAAGATGAAGGCGGAAAATATATTCTTCTCGGCGGTGAACTTTATCACGATACCGCCTTTGTAAGAAAGTATAAATTTGCCCCCGAAATCAAGCTTTATGAGGATTCAAGTGTATTTAAAATAAATGTTACTCTCGAAAATCAGAGAGCATATCCCTTGGAGTATATGTATCTTTGCCACATTAACTTCCGCCCGTTTGACGGGGCAAAGCTTATTTACACTGCACAGAAGGACAGTGAACATATGAAAGTATATAAGTCAGAGGGTTCAAAATCTCTTACTGACTATATGGATAGAGTTGAAAAGGACTTCTCCATTATGGATACTGTTGGTGCGGAAGGTCAGTGCTACGACCCTGAAATCTGTTTCGGCATAAAGTTCAATTCTGATGAGAATGGCAGAGCGTACAGCTTGCAGTATACACCTGATGGTGCTTGCTACGTGTCACATCCGACAGATGTTCTTCCATACGGAATCCGCTGGATTTCAAGAACAGAAAATGAGGATGCTATGGGAATGGTACTTCCTGCAACAGGGGAGCATCTTGGATACAACAATGCAAAGGAAAAGGGACAGATAAAACTGCTTGAAGCCAATGGAGTTCTCAACTTCTATATGGAAGCAGGCTATCTTGAACACGACTGTGCAGACAAGGTAAAAGAAAAAATAGAAAAAATCAATAAATAATCAATCAATAAATAATTGTTACAGGTCAAACTTTGAGCGAATACTCTTCGAGTATTCTTTCGGGGTATGACCTGTTATTTTTTTGAAAAATCTGCTGAAGTAATGGATTGAATTAAATCCCAGCTTTTCAGAAATTTCAGTAATAGTAAGCTTGTTTTCTCGAAGCAGTGCCTTTGCTTCTTTAATTTTCAAAGAATTTATGTAATTTAAAATAGTTGTTTTATATTCGTTTTTAAAATCCTGACATAGTGTCGTTTTATTAGTCCCGAAAATAAAGCAGATGTTATCAAGTAATATTTTTTCTGTATAGTTTTCTGTTATATATTGATGGATTGCCTGAAGACGGCTTTGCTCATGAACCTCATTTTTTGAAGATGCTTGAAAAACCATATTACCTCTTATTATAGAAATAAGGAAAGCCTCAAGCTTAAGCTTAATCATCTGGTCTGCACCAAAAGGAAACTCCTCTCTCTTTATCATGTCAACTACATCAGGAAGGTCAAATGGGGGAGTGTACACGCTCATGCCCTCCTTCATAACGTCAGCCAGCATTTTCTTCTGCTCAGTACTGAGAGTGAATGGTGTGTGCGAAAAAGTTTCAAGCTGCGGGCAGTCGCATTCAAAACCGATAATAATTGCATTGGGTGCAATGTTTTCATTGCAACTAAGGGAGTGTACCTCATTAGGACGGTGTATAATAATTTGGTTATCAGATAAAACACCACTGTAATTATCAGAATTTACAGTGATAGCTCCTCTGTCGACATATAAAAGCTCACAAAAATCGTGCGAGTCCTCAACCGTGTGATATTCGTTGATAAATTCGAAATAATGAAGATTTGCAATTCTTGAAACTGTTACGGGGGTTATAAAGTTTTTAAGCTTATATTTCATAATATCACCTGTTTGCACAATATTATAGTCATTTAACATTATATAATTATACAAATAACTGCTTAACTTGTCAACACAGCCTTTTTTTAAAAAGAAAAAATTTTTTCAAAAAAGTATTGACATCGAACAAATGTTCTGTTATATTATACTCATAAAGCGAACAAATGTTTGGAGGTTTTACATATGAAAACAAGCAGCAAGCTTAGAAGATTACAAAGAGAGAGAAAATTAAGACGTCAACGCAGTGCGTTTTTTATGGCTATGATAGTGGTTTTTGTTATGGTTGCACACGTTGCATTTTCAAAACCCGACAATATTACTGATGAATATACTGTTGTTTCC
>JAZLEL010000085.1:0-12141 GCA_045615265.1 Clostridia bacterium
GACGATTTTTTGACAGGCTTTCTGCACAAAATACTGGGGCAGTATATTCTGGAAAGATGCCATATAACTGCTGCCACACCTGCAGGGGAGCTTTCCTTTGAGGATATTTCATCTTTGGCAAAGGAAATAAAAGCACTCTCATTTACGGTGGACTCTGTTCTTGGCAAAGAGCACTCTCAGGCAACAAGCGGCGGAGCGTTGCTTTCCGAATTTAACCCTCCTACTCTTGAATCAAAAATTGTAAAAGGGCTTTACTGCACAGGCGAGGCTCTTGACTGCGTAGGCGACTGCGGTGGATACAATCTTCACTGGGCATGGGCTACTGCATACGTTGCTGCAAAGGGAATGAATAACAATGCTTAAAATAACAAACCTCTTGCTTCCGATTGAATACACCAAAGAGGATATCAAAAACGAAATAAAGAAAAAGCTTCATATAGGCGATTATGATATATTATCCTTTGAAGTTATAAAGGACTCCATAGATGCACATAAGAGGGGCGAAATACACCGCTGCGTAAGCGTGTCTGTAACGCTCAGGGGTGAGCAACGCTTTTTAAAGGTTAAGGGAGTACAAAAGTACGAAAAATTCCTGTACGAGTACCCACCCGTATCAAGACTTACAAAAAGACCTGTTGTAGTGGGCAGCGGTCCTGCGGGGCTTTTTGCGGCACATATCCTTGCGGTATGCGGTGCAATGCCCATTCTCATTGAACGTGGCATGGACGTGGATTCCAGAAGAAAAGCCGTAGAGGGTTTCTTTACATGCGGACTATTAGATACCGAGTGTAACATTCAGTTTGGCGAAGGCGGTGCAGGAACATTTTCTGACGGCAAGCTTAACACGGGTACAAAAGACCCCAGACAAAGAAAGGTGCTTGAAGAATTTATAAAGCACGGTGCCCCCGAGGAAATAGGCTACGCAGGAAAGCCCCATATCGGAACAGACCTGCTCTCAGGCATTATAAAAAATATGCGTAACGAAATCATCTCGCTTGGTGGCGAGGTGCGTTTTGGTTGCAAGCTTGAAGATATATATGTAAAGAATAATGCGGTTGTAGGAATTAAAACAAATAAAGGGGATATCGATACGGATAAAGTAATACTGGCAATAGGCCACAGTGCTCGTGACACGGTAAAAATGCTTTATTCACACAATGTTCTTATGGAGAGGAAAAGCTTCTCCGTAGGTGTAAGAATAGAACATCCCCAAAAGCTTATAAATGAGTCACTTTACCATTCCTATAAAGACCGACTCCCCGCTGCCGATTATAAGACAGCCGTTCACCTAAAAGACGGCAGGGGCGTCTACACCTTCTGTATGTGTCCCGGCGGAAGCGTTGTAGCAGCCGCAAGCGAGGAAAACACTGTTGTTACAAACGGAATGAGCAATTTCGCCCGTGACGGAGAAAATGCAAACAGCGCACTGCTTGTCTCCGTTCTTCCCACAGATTTTGACGGAGATGACGTTTTAAGTGGCATAGAATTTCAACGTAAGCTTGAAAAAGCTGCTTTCTATATGGGCGGCGGAAATTATTTTGCCCCTGTACAAACCGCGGGAGATTTTCTCCGCGGAGAAAAAAGTGTGTCTTTGGGAAATGTTAATCCCACCTATCCAATCGGGGTTACCTGCTCCAATTTAGGACAGCTTTTCCCCGAATTTGTCACTAATGCACTTAAGGAGTCAATCCCCCTTATTGACAGAAAAATTAAAGGTTTCGCACTTCCCGATGCGGTTTTAACCGCAGTGGAAAGCCGTTCCTCCTCCCCTGTCCGCATCGTGCGGGGAGAGGATTTTGAGGCATCTTTAAAGGGACTCTACCCTTGCGGCGAGGGTGCTGGCTATGCAGGAGGAATTATGAGTGCTGCTGTTGACGGGATTCGTGTTGCTGAGTATATTTTGGGAAAAAGAAGCGTTTAATAGTAGCTCCTATTAAAAATACCGAAATTGCTACTGTTACAAGAAGCATCAAAACATATATATCGGCACAGACCGCCTTTGTAATAAGGAATGCAATAACGCTTGCGAAAAGTCTGCCGATATAGTATGTCTTTGTACTGAATTCGTTGCACGTTAAAGCATTTGCCTGAAAATGAACACTCATACCTCCCCATGCCAGAAAAGCACTTGCAAGAGGAAGGGCACGTGTTCCCATACGTGAAAGTTCGGCAGTTCCCCGTGTAACCTCTAAAAATCCTGCAAGGAAGCGATACTCCCCAAAAGGCAGGATTTCCAATATTGCACTAAAGGTTATTACAAATACACAGGCATTTATAATTGCCCCTGCACTCTCAAATGCAGAGGATGTGATAAGCTCTCCTAAAGAGGGCTTATTTTTTTTGTAAAAATCCCATTCTTTACGTACGCTTATTCTCTCTCCGCCGAAATTCCCTCCGAAAACACGAGCACATATAAGTGCAGTAATTATCTGTACAACAAGCAGCGTTATTCCCACAGTCTTACTGGAGTAAAACCCTATCCCCACTGTCCCTAAGATAAAAAGAGGTCCTGCATTGTTGCAAAATGCCATAAGTTTTTCTGCTTCTTCCCTGCTGATTTCTTTTTCCTTATAGCTTTCATATACTGCTCTTGCACCTGTTCCATAACCTCCTAAAAGCCCTGTTATAAAGCAGACGCAGGCTGCGGGGCTCATTTTTGTAAGAGGTGACAAAACAGTTCCTAACGCGGCCCCGAGTGGTCCTGAAAACTTGCTTTTAATAACGCACGAGCTTACAAGCATAAAAGGCAGCAATGACGGAATTACTGCATTTATGCAAAGTGAAAGTCCGTTTTGCGCCCCTCGGAGAACTTCCTCAGGGAAAAGTGCAAAGCAGGCACAAACTACGAAGAACAACATATCTTTTTCACCTCTTATACAAATTCAATCCTTATTATTCTGCCCTTTACCGAGGCACTTTCATCACTTATACTATCTATAAAAAGTTCGTCACCGTCAATTTTCATTATACCCACCGTGGTATTGATTTTTATACAGCTCTCATTGTAATCAAGTATCCCTCTAATATTCTCAATACTGATTTGACTGTTTCCCATTATTTCACTTCTGGGGATATCACATATTACATCAAGCGGCAAATCCAGCGCATCGGCAATCTGATGCACCTTTTTTTCTTTTCTTTTCATTCTATTACACCTCATTAAATAGTTATGCAACAAGGGAATGAAACATACAATTAATTATCAAAGGAGTGACATATATGCTTGATATGATTATTAACTGTCTTAAAGGAGTTTATATAATACGTGCGGAGGGACGCTTCCCCGAAAGAATTTTAAATATTGCATCTACCTCGGGGGTGTATCTGCGTGATGTAAGACGCGAAAATCCTCATTCTATAATTTTTTGTGTAGGAAAAAAAGGCGGAGAAAAGCTTCTTAAAACAGAGCTTGAGGGGCTTTCTCTTAGTCTGTCCGACAGTTACGGACTGCCCGTATTTATCCAAAAACATAAAAAAAGGATACTGCTTTTTATGATTCCGTTGTTTCTCATACTGGCATCTGCCCTGTTTTCACTTTTTGTGTGGCGTGTCGATATTAACGGTGGAGATAAAAAGCTACGTGCAGAGGTAGAGAAGGTTATTTCCCAAAACGGAGTGCGTATAGGAGCTTTTAAGCACAAAATTGACCAATATGATGTAAAACGCAATGCAATATTAGAAATCGATGATTTATCCTGGCTATGGGTGGATATCAAGGGTACTACTGCTAAGGTGAAAATTCATAAAAGAAACCCAAAACCTGCCCTTAATCCAATCAATGAGCCAGGTGATGTTATAGCCACACACAGCGGAATTATTGAAAAAATGCAGGTTTATTGCGGAGTCCCTCTTCTAAAGGAGGGAGACGCAGTTGAAAAGGGGCAAATACTTATAACAGGTGTATTCCGCAGCGAAAATGAAAACATTCCTACCTATTATCACCACGCCACGGGGAATGTAATTCTTCGACTTGGCGAAGAGAAAACCGTTATAATTCCGAGAAAAACAATAAAAAAAACACCTACGGGTAATAAAAAGAGTATTTTCAGACTAAATTTTGAAAAAAATAATATAAATTTTTCTTTAAACAGTGGAATTTCATATGAAGAATATGATAAAATAGAAAAAAAGTATAAACTGCCGCTTATCCCTGTTTCCTTTTCAAAAATTGAGTACCATGAAGCAAAGGTAACATACAGTGAAACGGACATTCCCAAAGAGCTTGAAAAACGTAGAAAGGTATTTTTATCTCAGCTTGCAAAAAAGGATATGGAGCTTATTGAGCTGACTGAGGAAATCACTGAAAAGGAGAATGAGGTAGTTGTAACATTCAGTGCTGACTGCCGTGTCCGCACAGATAAAGAAATACCCATTAAATATGAAATCCCCATTATAGAAGGAGAAACAGATGGAGAAAATTCTTGAAGCTACAAGCATAGATACAGTTATGTCACTTTTCGGGAGCTTTGACAGTAATGTCAAGCTGATTGAGCGTGAAATGGGCGTACGTATCACAAATAAAGATACTGATATTAAAATTATAGGCGACAACTGTGAAAAGGCAGCGTTAGTCCTTTCCCGCCTTATTGATGAAATTGAAATCGGCGAACCTCTTACAGAGCAGAATATCCGCTATGCGATATTTTCTGTTAATGAAGATATTTCGTATGTCCCCCCTGCCAAGGGTGATTATATCTGCATCACCGCCAAGGGAAAAAGCGTTAAATGCAAAACCCACGGTCAGAAAAACTATGTCCAGAAAATCCGTGACAATACAGTTGTTATTGCAATAGGCCCTGCCGGTACGGGAAAAACCTATCTTGCGGTGGCAATGGCAGTAGATGCTTTCCGCAGAAAGGAAGTCAGCCGTATCATCCTGACTCGACCTGCAGTTGAAGCGGGCGAAAAGCTGGGCTTTTTACCGGGAGATTTGCAGATGAAGGTTGACCCCTACCTTCGCCCCCTTTACGATGCTTTAGGGGATATGCTCGGTATGGAAAATTATCAGAAATACCTTGAAAGGGGCGTTATTGAAATAGCTCCCCTTGCATATATGAGAGGTCGAACTCTTGACGATGCCTTCATAATTCTTGACGAGGCACAAAACACTACCCCTGAACAGATGAAAATGTTTCTTACACGTATAGGCTTTGGGTCAAAGGCTGTTATTACAGGTGATGTAACGCAAATTGACCTTCCTGACGGCAAACGCAGTGGACTTAAGGATGCTGCAAAAATACTCAAAAATATAGAGGGACTGGATTTTTCGTATCTTTCGGATAAAGACGTGGTTCGTCATCCGTTAGTTCAAAAAATCATTGCCGCATATGAAAAATTCGAGAAAAGATCTTGATAAGGAATGAATGTGATATTATGAAATCATTTTTCAAAAATACTATGCACGCTGTTATCACAGCACTTTGCGTTGTGCTTATTGTCTTTGTTGTTCTTTTTTCCAACAGGACAGGACAAATTGACCTTAAGGTAGGAGATGTTTCCACGGAGGATATCTATGCCCCCCGTGCCATAGTTGATGTCACAACAACAAACGCTTCCCGTGAGGCAGCACGAAAAGGTGTTGAAAACGTATACATTGCCAATGATAATAAAAGGCTTAGTGCAGTAGATGCTATTTCCGACTTTTTTGCAGTTGCTACCACCTTACGCAGTGATGAGGAAAAGAGCATCGCTGCAGCTTCTGCACAGCTTCAGGCACAGGCAAAGCTTGATATTACAGACAGCATTGCACTCACTGTTATGAACTCCTCAAAAGCGGAATTTGATGAAATGAGGAAGATTGGCGATATTGTAAACTCCGTAATGTCAGAAGGTATTTCCGATGTTTCGGCAGCAAAAAAAGTCTGCCAAAAAGAAATAGGAAAGCTAAATCTGACAGAAGGACAGAAAATAGCTGCAAATTCTGTAACGGGACTTGTCCTGACCGAAAACCTCGAACTGGATGAGCAGGAAACCCAGCGAAGACGTGATGCAGCGGCTGCCTCTGTTCCCGAAATTGAATACAAAAAAAATCAGATTATCGTGCGTAAAGGCGAAATCTTATCCGAAGCTCAGCACGCGATGTTGCATCAGTTGGGAATCCTTAAGGGTTCAAATCCCATATCCCCCACATATATCGCAGGGGTAATACTGCTGATGATAATATGTTATATAATTATTATGCTGTTTTGCTCCAAGGAACGTAAAAAAGCACCTGTCGGAATTCCTATTTCGGCGTGTTGTGCGCTACTTATCATAGTAATTTCATTCTACGGTTCTAAATACATACCTCAGGATATGATTCCGCTTCTGCCTGCAGGAATGTTTCCTGGAATAGTAACTGTTTTCGGCGGTGCACAGATAGCAATTATAACAAATCTTGCTCTGTCAATTTTTTGCGCAATCGCCTTTGATGCGAGCTGGGGATATGCAATATGCCTTATAGCGGCAGGCACAATATCTTCTTACTGCTTTTCTGCGGTTAAACGCCGCACGCATCTTTTGCCGGCATCAATTATATCGTCCCTCTTTTACGGGCTTGTATTTTGTGCGATGTCCCTTATTGAGTCCAACGGCGCTCTCACTGCACTTATGGCTTTTGTAAAGGGCTTTGGCGGGGGATTTTTGTCGGGTCTTATAACAATAGGCTCGCTCCCCCTTATTGAATGGCTTTTTAATGCTACAACACCTATGAAGTTAAGCGAGCTTGCAAATCCCGACAACAAGCTTCTTAAAAAGCTCCTTGTCGAGGCACCAGGAACTTACCATCATTCGCTTACTGTTGCCAATATTTCTGAAATTGCAGCACGCAGTATTCACGCAGATGCCCTCCTTGCCCGTGTAGGTGCATATTATCACGATGTAGGTAAGCTTCGCCATCCGCTTTATTTCAGGGAAAATCAATACGACAAAAATGCACATGACGCACTTACCCCTGAAGAAAGCTCATCATTGATTATAAATCATGTAACCGAGGGCGTGGAAACGGCAACGAAAAACCGTCTTCCACAAAGTATAATAGACATAATTGCCCAGCATCATGGAACAACTACCACAGGGTATTTCCTTATCCGTGCAAAAGAACTTGGCGAAAACGTTGATGAGGAAAAATTCACATATCCTGGACCTATACCTCAAACTAAGGAAGCTGCAATAGTTATGCTGGCAGATTCCTGCGAGGCGGCAGTAAGAAGTATTGAAGATAAGACTGAAAGCAAGATAGAAACCATGGTACGCCGCATCGCAACAGAAAGAGTAAATTCCGGTCAGTTTTCGGAGTGTAATATGACTTTTGAAGAGCTTGAAAAGGTAATTAAGGTTATCACGAGAACTCTTGGCGGGTACTTTCATGAGCGCATTAAATATGAATAATTTGAATACAGAACGGAGAAAAAATATGATACAGTTTATTATTGAGAACGAGCAGGACAAGCTTGAATTTACTGACGAGCTTTCCGAAATAATGCAAAAGGCGGTTTCTACCACCCTCACTACGGTAGGTGCTGATGAAGAAACTGATTTTGAGGTAAGTGTTCTTATTACAGATGATGAGGGAATCCATCAGATTAACAAGGAAACAAGAGATATTGACTCCCCTACTGATGTTTTGAGCTTTCCTATACTGGAGTTTGATGAAGACGGCGTTATGATTGAAGAAAGCGGTGACTATGACGGAGATATGCTTCTTTTAGGCGATATTGTAATATCTCTTGAAAGGGCACAGGCACAGGCTTTAGAATACGGCCACACACTCCAAAGAGAGGTTGGATTTTTAACTGTGCACAGTACGCTTCACCTTCTTGGTTTTGACCATATGGAAGAGCCTTACACATCAGTTATGCGTGCCCGTGAAAAGGAAATTATGGATATTATGGACTTGCACAGATAAGCTCGCAAAAGAAGTTTTTCAGAAAGGACTAAATTAATGAGTAATTTTAAATCGGGCTTTGCCGCTATTGTCGGCAGACCTAATGTTGGGAAATCGACTCTTACCAATGCATTTGTAGGTGAAAAAGCGGCTATCGTTTCCAACAAGCCCCAGACAACACGTTCAAACCTTGCAGCTATTGATAATGGCGAAAACTACCAGATAGTTTTCGTTGATACACCTGGTATGCACTCTCCCCGAACAAAGCTTGGAGAATATATGAACAGCGTTGCAGGTGCTTCTCTTGCCGATGTAGATGTTGCAATATTGGTTGTTGAAGCAGGCAAGGAAATATACGACCTTGAAAAAAATATTATCAAGAAAGCATCAGAGAAAAATATTCCCCTGATTCTCGCAATCAACAAGGCTGACACTATTGAAAAAGACCTTATTCTCCCCCAAATTCAGGCGTTTTCTACTGAGGGAGAATTTGCAGCAATTGTTCCTATCAGTGCTTTCAAAAGGGACGGTATAAACGAGCTTCGCAAAGAAATACTTAAGCATTTTGAAGAGGGCGAGCCTTTTTACGACACCGAAATATACGCTGACAGTACAGTAAGAGAAATGGCTGCTGAAATTATCCGCGAGAAAATCTTAAGGTTTCTTGACCGTGAAATTCCCCATGGAACCGCTGTTGAAATTGAAAAAATGGACGAAAGCGGCGATGTGACAAAAATCACAGCCGTTATCTACTGCGAAAAAGCGAGCCATAAGCCGATTATCATTGGTAAAAAGGGCGAAGCTATAAAAAGAATCGGCTCTTATGCAAGAAAGGATATTGAAAAGCTTCTTGACACACAGGTTTATCTTGAACTGTGGGTAAAAGTAAGAGAGGATTGGCGTAATAAAGGAACAGCCTTAAAAGAATTAGGGTTTATTAAAGAAAAATAAAAGAAAAATTTTCAAGCTATTAAAACGAAACTTTTCCACATACTAACTGCGAGGTGATTATTATGTCAAGAACAAGCAGTATTATGTGGGATATGTTCACAGGAACAGGCAATATCGATATTTATTTAAAATATAAAAGGCATGAGGTTTTAAAATCACAACGCGGCGATAAAGATTTAAAAAGAGGAAACTAAATGGCAGATAATATAATAAAAACAAATGCAATAGTGGTAAAAACAAATCAAAGCGGAGAAAATGACAAAATCCTTACCCTCCTTTCACCCGAGGAGGGTAAGCTTTCCGTGATAGCAAAGGGTATTCGCAGCCTTAAGCATCAGAGCCGCAATGCGTGTATGCCGCTATGCTATTCCTCTTTTGTTATAAAAAAAGTTAAAGATGGACTTTACTCGCTTGTAAGTGCCGAGCTTACAGAGAGCTTCCGTACACTTTCTGAAGATGTACTGCTTCTCTCCTACGGCACTTATTTTGCTACATTGACTCAAATGTGCGTACAAAGCGGTACCGAGGCACAAGAGGAAGTAAGACTTCTCTTAAACACATTATATGTCCTTTGCAAACGCCCGCAGAGTGCTGCCCTTATAAAAGCCGTGTTTGAATTTAAAATTATGGAGCTATGCGGAATAGTTCCCGAGTTTTCTTATGAATGTCCCTGCGGAGGCAGGGGTACACACTTTTCTGTTTCCGAGGGGGAAGTGCGTTGTGCCGAGCATAAAACTTCTGACTCAATACCGATAAATGATGCACAAAAAAAGCTTTCGATGTACATAACCCAAAGCTCGTTAAAGGATGCCCTTTTCTGTGAATATGATATGGAGGTTTCTGCCTCATTATCGGCATTAACCGAGCCATTTCTTGTCTATCATTTAGGCAATTTACCTAAATCACTTACTTATTTACACGAAATTATTGAAAAAATGCCTTAAATTTGGATTTTTTTGAAAAAAAGACTAGCTTTTCTTTCAAAAATATTGTATGATATTAGATGCGATAAAAATAATTAATTTTTATAATATTTTAGGAGGTTAACTAAGATGACAAAATTTGTTTATCTCTTCAGCGAAGGTAACGCTACCATGAGAAACCTTCTCGGTGGTAAGGGTGCTAACCTTGCTGAAATGACCGCTATCGGTCTTCCTGTTCCTCAGGGCTTCACAATCACAACAGAAGCTTGTACTCAGTACTATGAGGACGGTCGCAAAATCAATGATGAAATCCAGGCTCAGATTATGGAATTCATCGGTAAGATGGAGGAAGTTTGCGGAAAGAAGTTCGGCGATAAGGAAAATCCCCTTCTCGTTTCCGTTCGTTCCGGTGCAAGAGCTTCTATGCCCGGTATGATGGATACAATCCTCAACCTCGGTCTTAACGAAGACGTTGTTGAAGCTATGGCTGCTAAGAGCGGCAATGCAAGATGGGCTTACGACTGCTACAGAAGATTCATTCAGATGTATTCTGACGTAGTTATGGAAGTTGGTAAGAAGTACTTTGAACAGCTTATCGACGAAATGAAGGAAGCTAAGGGCGTTAAAAACGATATCGACCTTACAGCTGAAGACCTTAAGGTTCTTGCAGAACAGTTCAAGGCTGAATATAAATCAAAAATCGGTAAGGACTTCCCCACTGATCCTAAGGAACAGCTTATGGGTGCAGTAGAAGCCGTTTTCCGTTCTTGGGACAACCCCCGTGCAAACGTTTACCGTCGTGACAACGATATTCCCTATTCTTGGGGTACAGCTGTTAACGTACAGATGATGGCATTCGGTAACATGGGTGACGATTGCGGTACAGGTGTTGCATTCACTCGTGACCCCGCAACAGGTGACAAAGGTCTTATGGGTGAATTCCTTGTAAATGCACAGGGTGAAGACGTTGTTGCTGGCGTTCGTACTCCCATGCCTATCGCTCAGATGGCAGAAAAGTTCCCCGAAGCATTTGATGAATTCAAGAAGGTTTGCGCTATCCTTGAAGACCATTACAGAGATATGCAGGATATGGAGTTCACTGTTGAAAACAGAAAGCTCTATATGCTTCAGACACGTAACGGTAAGAGAACTGCTAAGGCTGCTCTTAAAATCGCATGTGACCTTGTTGACGAGGGCATGATCGATAAGAAGAAAGCTGTTGCAATGATCGATCCCAGAAACCTTGATACACTTCTTCATCCTCAGTTCGATGCAAAGGCTCTTAAGGCCGCTACACCTGCAGGAAGAGGTCTTGGTGCTTCTCCCGGTGCTGCTTGCGGTAAGGTTGTATTCACAGCTGAAGATGCTGAAGCTTGGAATGCAAAGGGCGAAAAAGTTATCCTTGTTCGTCTTGAAACATCTCCCGAAGATATCACAGGTATGAAGGCTTCTCAGGGTATCCTCACAGTTCGTGGTGGTATGACATCTCACGCAGCAGTTGTTGCTCGTGGTATGGGTACTTGCTGTGTATCCGGTTGTGGCGATATCAACATGGACGAAGAAAACAAGAAGTTTACTCTTGCTGGTAAGACCTACACAGAAGGAGATTTCATCTCCATCGATGGTTCTACCGGTAATATATATGACGGTATTATCCCCACAGTTGATGCTGAAATCGCAGGCGAATTCGGCAGAATCATGGCTTGGGCTGATGAATTCAGAACACTTAAGGTTAGAACAAATGCAGATACACCCGCTGATGCTAAGAAGGCTCGTGAGCTTGGTGCAGAAGGTATCGGTCTTTGCCGTACAGAGCATATGTTCTTCGAGGCCGAAAGAATCGCTGCATTCCGTGAAATGATCTGTGCAGATACAGTAGAAGAAAGAGAAGCTGCTCTTGAAAAGATCCTTCCCTATCAGCAGGGAGACTTTGAAAAGCTTTACGAGGCTCTTGAAGGTAACCCCGTTACTATCCGTTTCCTCGATCCTCCGCTTCATGAGTTCGTTCCCACAGAAGAAGCTGACATTCAGGCACTTGCAAAGGCTCAGGGTAAGAGTGTTGAAGACATCAAGGCTATCATCGCTTCTCTCCACGAGTTCAACCCCATGATGGGTCATCGTGGCTGCCGTCTTGCAGTAACATATCCTGAAATTGCTAAGATGCAGACAAGAGCAGTTATCCGTGCTGCTATCAATGTTAAGAAGGCTCATCCCGATTGGAACATCGTTCCCGAAATCATGATTCCCCTTGTTGGAGATATTAAAGAGCTTAAGTACGTTAAGAACGACGTTGTTAAGACTGCTGATGAGGAAATTGCAAATGCAGGTATCGAACTTAAGTACGAAGTTGGTACAATGATCGAAATCCCCAGAGCTGCTCTTACTGCTGATGACATCGCTAAG
>JAZLEL010000086.1:0-5108 GCA_045615265.1 Clostridia bacterium
TATTGCTGTACTTCCTGATTGCAAAGGTAAGTGCAGTTGATTACAGATTTTTTCCTGGGATGCCATTGTCTGGAGAAGAAGCGGGGAAATATCCTTAGGATGGCTTGACATAAAGCGTATACGCTCAATCCCCGAAATCTCACAAACCTTCAGTAAAAGCTTTGCAAAAGCATCCTCTTCGCCACGGTCCTTCCCGTAGGAGTTTACATTCTGCCCCAAGAGCATAACCTCACGCACACCGTTTTTGGAAAGATGTTTTATCTCGCTTAAAATGTCTTCCTCATTACGGCTTCTTTCACGACCCCTAACATACGGAACTATGCAGTAGGAACAAAAGTTGTTGCACCCGTACATAATTGATACAAATGCCCTTGCCCCTCCGTCATAATTAACGGGAAGTCCCTCGGCAATAACCCCTTCGCCCGATATATCAAAAACCTTTTGATTATGCTCCATTGCGTCACTCAAAAGAGAAGGGAATTTCCACAGTGCGTGTGTGCCGAAAATCATATCAACGTGACGGTACTTTGCCTTAATCCGCTTTGCAATCTGCTCCTGCTGCACCATACAACCGCATATGCCTATGATAAGGTGCGGCTTTCTTAGCTTAAGATGCTTGAGAGCACCTAAGTTTCCGTAAACACGCTCGTGCGCATTTTCACGTATGGCACAGGTGTTAAAGATTATAACATCTGCCTTTTCTCTGTCATCCGTCAGGGAAAAACCCATATCAAGGAGCATCCCCTCAATCCTTTGAGAATCGTTGACGTTTTGCTGGCAGCCGTAGGTTTCGACCATTGCATATCTGGCGTGTCCCTTCAGCGACTCTTTTATTGAATTTATGGTTTGCCTCTGGATTTCTATTTCATCAGGCGAAATATACACGTTTTTTTCTGCCAAAAAATCTCATCCAATCGTTTAAAAATCAAATAAAGTGCACCCTATTATAAGAGTACACTTTATTATATAATATTTACGCTGAAAAGTCAAAGAAAAATCAACAGTTTTAGTGACTTTTTTAGCTTGGTTTTAAAGCTTTATAATAGCCTCGGAAATAATGTCAAAATTAATATCCATACTGCGATAACTCCAGAATTCATCGGGGGAGTGCATCGTTTCAGGCTCATCGGGAAGCATTGCCCCGAAAGCAACACAGTTCGGGAATGCTTTTGCATATGTTCCTCCGCCGATTGCAACAGGCTCACTCATATCCCCCGTGCGGTCCGAATAAATCTTTGAAAGCGTCTTTACAAGGTGGCTGGAGCGGGGAACGTAAAGGGGTGATTCGTGGAAAAATATATCTGCCGTAAAGCCTTTTTCCCGAGCCGCTTTTTTAATGCTTTCGATAACCTCTTCTCCGTTTGCAGTAATGGGATAGCGGATGTCGTAGGAGAGGGAGCAGTTTTTACTGTCAGCCTCCACAACAGAGGGGTTTACGCTGGTTTTTGTATCCTCATCAGAAATATCAATTCCCAGAGCCTCAGCCGTTGTAAGAGTCAAAAGCCTTGCAAAAGAGGAGTCGGGGTAAAGCGTGGAAATTTCTTTTCCAAGCTTAAGGATTGCGTTTTCTCCTTTTTCGGGAGTGCTGCCGTGTGCTGCCTTACCTTTGGAAAACAGCTCTTTTCCGTCAATAAAAGCACGTGCCTCATCAGGGACAACATTTATGACACTTCCCCCTGTGCACTTAAAATCGGGGGAAATGTTATTTTCCTCGCCGTAAATTCTGACACGCAAAAGCCCTTTTTCGCCAAAAACAACAGGGTAGTCAGCATCGGGAGAAAAGGCAATAGTGGGCGATTCCTCAGTTTTCTTATAGCGATTAAGACAGTGCCAGCTTCCGGCCTCCTCGTCACCGCCGATTATAAGGCGGACGCGCTTGCCTAATTTTAATCCGCTTTCCGAAACTGCCTTCATGCAATAAAGAGCAAGAAGTGCAGGCCCCTTATTATCTATAACACCTCTGCCGTAAACGCCGTCTTCGGAAGCTGTGCACTCAAGTGGGGGAAAGCTCCAGCCGTCACCTGTGTCAACTGTGTCGGTGTGTGCGAGAATGCCGAGAAGCTCCTCTCCTTCGCCCATCTCAATAAATCCGCAATAGCCGTCTAGATTTTTTGTCTTAAAACCAAATCTTTTTCCTATCTCCAAAAAAGCCTCAATAGCATCATTGATGCCCTTACCCAAGGGTGCTTTTTCGCTGACCTCACCGCAGTTTCCGTTGATGCTGTTAATGGAAATAAGGGCTTTTAAATCCTCTAAAAACTCTTCTTTTTTAAATGTGAATGTCATATCGTTTCTCCTTGTCATATATAAGAGGTTTCGGCGGTTATAACCGCATAATAATTATCATTTATATTCTGCACACATTCTTGAAGTTGTGAACAAATATCTTCTTTTCTTGAAAAATCCTCGGGTGGGAGAATTAAATCAAAAATAATATTGGTGTGGGTAGGTCCCGGCACGACTCTTAAATCGTGAATATCCGCCCCGATTGAAAGCGTCCTGCACTTTTCTGAAAGTACGGCATAGACTACTTTTAAAACAGGGTTATCAACATCAATCGGGTCCATATGGATAACTGCCTCGCACCCAAGCTCTTTAAAAATGCGTCTTTCCGTAAGGTCGACCGCATCGTGAAGGGCAAACATTTCGCCCCTTCCGTCAACCTCCATATGGAGAGTTACAAAAACCTTGTTTGGTCCGTAATCATGCACCACAAGGTCGTGAATTCCTATTGTCTGGGGATTTTCCAATACAATTTTTTTAACCTTTTTCACAAATTCACTGTCGGGAGCACCGCCAAGAAGCGGGGAAGACGTGTCTATAAGTGAGCTTATACCCGACTTTATGATAAGAAATGACACAAGAGCGCCCGCATATCCGTCTATATGAATGTCCCACAGATGCATCGATACTGATGAAAGAAGGATTGCAAGGGTGGCAACACTGTCGCTTATTGAGTCCGTGGCAACTGCACAGAGCGAGGCGGATTGAATTTTTCTGCCGATTTTGCGGTTGTAGTGTGCCATATACAGTTTAATTAAAATTGAAATTGCCAGTATTATTATAACGAACTTGTTAAACACAAATTCCTGTGGACGGAAAATATTTTTGACGGAAGATTGCAAAAGCTCAACACCTACAAGAATAATTGCAACGGAGATAATTGTCCCTGCAATATATTCAATTCTGCCGTGCCCGAAGGGATGCTTGCTGTCCGCCTTCTGCTTTGAAAGAATGAAGCCGAAAAGGCTTATCACGGAAGAGCCTGCATCGGTTAAATTATTAAAGGCATCGGCAATTATCGCAATCGATGAACTGATAATGCCGACAAAAAGCTTCAGGCAAAACAAAACAATATTTAAAAATATGCCGACACCGCCGCAGATATAGCCGTATACATTCCGTGTGGTTTTAGTATCAGCATTTTCGGGAAGAAAACGCCTTGCAAGAAAAGAAAACATATAAACCTCCGAATGTCACCTGTTAAAAAGGCAGAAGCCCATAAGCTCTTAAAATCGTGTAGGTAACGTAAATAATATAAAGAAGGACAAACACAATTCCCTCTCGCCTTGAAAGCCTATTATTTGATTTGCCCGCAACATACATAAGTACGCAGATGCCTATAAGAAGAATCGTATCTGTAAAAGCACCTTTGTCGCAGGTAAGAGGATGAACAATGCCGCTCATACCCAAAATAAACAGAATATTAAAAATGTTGGAGCCTACTACATTGCCGAGTGCAATTTCGCTTTCGCCCTTTTTTGCGGCAATAATTGATGTCACAAGCTCAGGAAGACTTGTGCCCACGGCAACGACCGTAAGACCAATGAGAAGCTCACTCATACCAAAAGCCGATGCAAAGAATTTTGCACTGTTTACGGTAAATTGACCGCCTGCAACAATTCCTGCCGCACCTAAAATTATATACAAAATACTTTTCTCAGGAGAAAGGGTTTTTGATTCCTCTTTGTTTTCTGTACGGTTTCTAAGTGCCGAAAGCACCAAGAAAGTGATGTAAGTAAGAAAAAGGATAAAGAGAATCCACGCCTCAATTCGGGACAGCGGGTTTTTAGAAAGCATAAATGCCAGAATAACCGTAGCACCAAGGCAAAGGGGTAAATCCCTCTTTAAAATTGTTTTATCTGCAACAAACGGGCAGATAATTGCTGAAAAACCGATTACCATAAGGGTATTAAATATATTTGAACCCACTACATTTGCCACAGAAAGGTCGTAGCTTCCCTGAAGTGAAGAGGTAATACTCACCGCAGCCTCAGGAAGGCTTGTTCCGATTGAAACTATCGTAAGACCGATTATGACAGACGGAATTTTAAGAAGCCTTGCCACAGACGAGCTTCCGTCAACGAAAAGGTCAGCTCCTTTTACAAGGAAGAAAAACCCACCGATTAAAAGTATTAAGTTTAATACGTAATCCATTTTAATCACCTCATAAATATTATGTGGCAGAGAGTGCAAAAAACACAAAAAAAGACTTTTATTGCACAACAAAGCTGCAATAAAAGTCTCGCATTACCAGTTTTCGGTATACAAAGGCGGGCAAAAATGCCGTACTGACGCCGTTTGTAACGGAGGAATCCTCCGCCAGCTACTCCCTTTTATCAAGGAAATTTTAACATAGCAGGCAGGTTTTGTCAATATAAAAATTCTGCTGATACCTAGCGTTCTTATGTCGTTTTTTATTAATCCTTAAATTCTTTTCCTTTTATAAGAAAATCAATAGAAACATTAAAATATTCCGACATTTTAACAAGCATTTCAATGCTTGGCTCACGTTTGCCGTTCTCATAGTGGGAAAGGGCTTCACGGGAAATATTTAGGTCCATAGCAACCTTTAATTGTGTCAATCGCCGTTCTTTTCTAATTTGCTTTAATCCTTTCAAAAGAATCACCTCTTGACATTATTGTAACATTTTGTTACAATAAATATGTTACGTTTTGTTACGTTACGAATGTTTTTGAAAGGATGTTAAAAATGAGTATAGCTGCCAATGATAATGTTATTGAATTTCTTTCCCATAATGTTTTGTATCTTCGGGAAAGGGACAACATCGCAAAAAAAGAGATGGCAAAGATTTTGGGGATAGGAA
>JAZLEL010000087.1:0-3568 GCA_045615265.1 Clostridia bacterium
TTCTTTTTCTTGACTTTAATTTGCCATATAGTATAATTATATGTAAGTTTGAGTAAAGGAACTAATTATATGAAACGATTTGCGTTAGGGGTCCTGGCACACGTTGACTCAGGGAAGACCACTCTTTCAGAAGCTATGCTCTATACTGCAGGGGAAATCAGGCACTTAGGCAGAGTTGATCACCGTGACTCTTTCCTTGATACAAATGAAATAGAACGTGACCGAGGAATTACAATTTATTCAAAGCAGGCACTGATAGGACTTCCAGATATGCAGTTAACGCTTCTCGACACACCGGGACACGTGGACTTTTCTGCAGAAACCGAGCGTGTTTTGTGGGTCCTTGATGCGGCAATTTTGGTAATAAGCGGCAGCGAGGGCGTGCAGAGTCATACCCAAACCCTTTGGAAGCTTCTTTCAGAACACGGCATACCTGCCTATGTCTTTATAAACAAAATGGATATGCCGGGAACAGATAAAGAAAAAATCCTGTCAGACCTTAACAAAAATCTGGACAGCGGTTTTGTCACTTTTAACAGTGACGATGAAAAATCGCTTTTTGAAGAGGCTGCACTATGCAGCGAAAAGCTGTATAATAGCTATCTCGAAAACGGAAAGATTTCTAATGAGGATATCACAGAAGCTATAATGCGGCGTGAAATATTCCCCTGTTATTTTGGCTCGGCACTGAAGCTTGACGGCGTGAAAGAGCTTTTGGAGGGTATCGAAAAATATACAACCTGCAATAATGATAATCCCGATTTCGGAGCCAGAGTTTTTAAAATTTCCGAGGATGAAAAAGGAAACAGGCTCACCCATATGAAAATAACAGGTAAAGCTTTAAGTGTGCGTGACAAAATAAATTATAATGATACAGAGGAAAAAATCAGTGAGATACGTATTTATTCCGGTGCGAAATATAAAAGCGTTCAGTCAGCCTTTCCCGGAGATGTCTGTGCAGTATGCGGAATAACATCACTTAAAGGCGGACAGGGGATAGGCTTTGAAAATGATTCTCCGGCAATTACGCTTGAACCCGTCTTTAACTATCGTGTCGTTTTGGATGATAGTACTGACCCACGTGTTGCACTTGCCAAACTGAAAAAACTTGAGCAAGAGGAAACCCAGCTTCATGTAGAATGGAATTCTGCATTAGGGGAAATTCATATTCAGCTTATGGGAGAGGTGCAGCTTGAGGTGCTTCAAAAAATACTTTCCCAGAGGTTTAATCTTAATGTGGAATTTGCACAGGGAAGCATCATATACAAAGAAACAATCAGCTCTCCTGTTGAAGGAGTAGGTCATTATGAACCGCTCAGACACTATGCGGAGGTTCATCTTCTCCTAGAACCCTTGAAAAGGGGAGCAGGGCTTCATTTTGACACGGATTGCAGCGAGGATTTATTAGGGAAAAACTGGCAAAGACTTATCCTTACGCACCTTAATGAAAAACGCCACCTAGGTGTTCTTACAGGAAGTGCAATCACAGATATGAAAATAACCTTAAAATCGGGAAAAGCTCACCTTAAGCATACCGAGGGAGGGGATTTCAGGCAGGCTACCTACCGTGCAGTGCGTCACGGACTTCGGTGTGCAGAAAGCATACTCTTAGAGCCTTATTATGACTTCGTTTTAGAAGTCCCTGCAGAGTCGACAGGCAGGGCGATGACTGATTTGCAGCAAATGGGAGCAGAAATGTCAAGCCCCGATTTGATAGATGAAATGTCTGTTATAAAGGGCAGTGCCCCCGTCAGCAAAATACGTTCATATCAACGCAGCGTAATTTCTTATACACATGGCAAGGGAAAGCTTTCGTATTCTTTTTCAGGATACGGAGAATGTCTTAATTCAGATGAGGTCATCGAAAAAATCGGCTATAACTGTGACAGCGACCTTGAAAATACGGCAGACAGTGTGTTTTGTGAGCATGGTGCAGGATTTAATGTCCCCTGGCATCAGGTGACAGAGTATATGCATCTTGAGAGTATTTTTAAGGAAAAGTCGGAAGAAACTCTCGTCCGCCCTGCCAGAAAAAAGTCTGCCACAGTTTACAACGAGGACGAGCTTATGGAGATTTTTGAGCGTACGTATGGCAAAATTGTACACAAAAATCATAATGCAATGCGTACGCCGAAGGATATTGCTCCGCACAAAAAGCAGCGAAGCATTCCACAAAAGCAAGGACCTGGCTACCTTCTCATCGATGGATACAACATAATTTTTGCATCAGAAGAGCTAAAGGCGATTGCCAGGGATAATCTGGAGGATGCACGAAATATACTTATTGACCGTATCTGCTCTTTTAAGGCGCTTCGTCCGCAGGAGGTTATATTGGTGTTTGATGCATATAAGGTCAAGGGAAACCGTGGAGAAGTAGAAAAAATTCACAATATAAGCGTTGTGTATACCAAGGAAGCACAGACAGCCGATGCATATATTGAAAAAACCGCCCATGAGCTTGGTAAAAAGCATCAGGTGCAGGTTGCAACGAGCGACTCTCTTGAACAGATGATAATACTTGGCAGCGGTGCAGTAAGAATAAGTGCAGCAGCATTTATCAAGGAAATGGAAGAAACAGAAAAGGAAATACAGGTAATTCTTCGCGATATAGCAAATAAGAATAATTAAAAATAAAGTATGTTACACAATTCTTCATTTTTTATACCGAAAAACTTGACTAAAAAGCAAAAAAGCTGTATAATATCATAAGATATGAGCATGGGAAAGTCTGTTTGTAAATTTATGGACAAGCGTTCCCATGCTGAATCTGTGCGTTTAATTTTTGTTTATATACACAAGGAGGTAAAAACACTATGGCAAGACAGAAAAAAACCATGGATGGTAACACCGCCGCAGCATATGTCTCATATGCGTTTACCGACGTTGCTGCTATCTATCCCATTACTCCTTCCTCAAACATGGCTGAGGTAACGGATGAATGGGCAGCAAAAGGAAAGAAGAATATGTTCGGAAGAACAGTAAAGATCGCAGAAATGCAGTCTGAGGGTGGTGCAGCAGGTGCCGTTCACGGTTCTCTTACAGCAGGTGCTCTCACAACTACTTACACTGCTTCTCAGGGTCTTCTTCTTATGATTCCCAATATGTATAAGATTGCAGGTGAGCTTCTTCCGTCAGTTATTAACGTATCTGCACGTGCACTCGCTTCACACGCACTTTCAATTTTCGGTGATCATCAGGACGTGTATGCATGCCGTCAGACAGGTTATGCAATGCTTTGTTCTGCTAACCCTCAGGAGGCTATGGACCTCGGTGCAGTAGCACATCTTACAACAATTAAGTCAAGAGTTCCTTTCCTTCATTTCTTTGATGGTTTCAGAACTTCTCACGAATATCAGAAGGTTGAGTGCTGGGATGACGAACAGCTTAAGAAGCTCGTTGATATGGATGCAATTAATGCATTCCGCCGCCGCAGCCTTAACCCTGAGCATCCCGCTCAGAGAGGTACTGCACAGAACCCTGACGTTTTCTTCCAGGCAAAGGAAGCAAACAATAAGTTCTATGATGCAGTTCCCGACCTTTGCCAGGAATATATGGACAAGGTTAATGC
>JAZLEL010000088.1:0-5609 GCA_045615265.1 Clostridia bacterium
CTTGACGGAGAAAAAAACAAGCAAATTATAAAATTTTGTTAGAAAAATGTTAGAAATGGCTAGAAAAACCGCTAGATAAGGGTGTAAAAACAAGGTTTGAACCTCGCTTAAACCCGCACGGTTAAGCCATTTGTAAGGGTACAGTTACAGTGTAACCGAGGGGATTTCGAGTGCAGACCCTTCAACCATTTGGGTACATCTCCGTATTATAATTATTACTTCTTCCCTTTTCTTAACGATGCGAAGAATTCTTTCAGCATAGCGGTGCATTCTTCCTCCATAATTCCGCCATACACTGAAGTTGTACTGCCGAAATATGACCTTGAAAACAAATCTATTCTACCGCCTGCTGCACCGTATTCCGGGTCATATGCACCGAAATATACGCTCTTCATACGGGAATTAATTATTGCACCGCTGCACATAACGCACGGTTCTAAGGTAACATATAAATCGCAGTCGGACAAACGCCAATCGGAAATAAGCTCACAGGCTTTTCTTATAGCAACAATTTCCGCATGAAGTGTGGGGTCATGTTCTATATTACGTACGTTGTGTCCTTTTGCAATAACTTCGCCGTCTTTAACAATAACCGCACCGACAGGCATCTCGCCTTCCCGGATTGCTTTTTCGGCTTCCTCAAGTGCAATTTTCATAAACTTATTTTCCATTTGCCACCTCGTATATAATAGCACAAAAGCACTACTCCGTCAAGAAAAACTGTGCATAAAAAGAAGTTATCAGCCGATGTATCAGACTATACACCGGCTGTTTTTTAATCTAAATTCTCAAGCTCCTGCTTAATCATTTCCCTTGTAACTGTTAAAACACTTGTAAAGCGGCATCTGAGTGCTTTTTCAAAGTTTTCCCTGGCACCTTCTGTGTCGCCCATATTTTTGAGAACAAGTCCATAGTTATAGTAAGGCATAGGTGTAACCATATCCGTTACCAATAGTTTTTCATAGACTTCCTTTGCCTTTTCATACTCTCTCATATGAAGGTAGGTTTCGCCCAGATTATCGGCAATTGTCCTATCTGAATCGTTATAATCATACGCCTCAAGCATAAAATCAAGTGCGTCCTGATAGCTTTCATCACGCTTTGCCTTTTCGAGAGTGAATACGCCCATTGTCGCATAGGTGTTTGTGGCAGGCTTCTCCTTATGCACTTGCTCAATGATTTCAAATGCCTCGTCAAGATTACCTTCTTTCCAAACCAGTACGGAAAGATTATGCTTTGCATCAAGCTTTTCTTCCTTACTTGTTCGTGAGGAGTTAATTATTTCATTAAGGAGATGTCTTCCCTTTTCAAAGCGGTTTTCACGAAGACAAAATGATGAGTATGCAATTTTGCACTGGGGAGTCATAAGACCCGTATTATATGCTTTCTTAAAAAGCCTCTCACCCTTTTGGGCATCGCCTTTAACATAATATGCCTGTGATGCGAGCTGTGTAAAAATTGTTGCACGTCTTTTCCACAACATTACTCCAGCAACAACAAGTACAAGTCCAAAGCCTGCAAGAGTTCCATATGCACGATTTACAAGCCAAAAGGCTAAAAGCAGCAGTATAATATAAAAAATTGGTTTTTTCATAACTTTACCTTTCTTAGAACTCAGCAGAGCCTGTTGTTCTGGGGAAGCTCATAGCATCACGAATATTCTGGATACCTGTAATATACATAAGCGCTCTTTCAAAACCAAGACCAAAGCCTGCATGCTTAGCTGTTCCGTAGCGACGCAAATCAAGATACCACCAGTAATCCTTGGGGTCAAGTCCAAGCTCTTCCATACGCTTTTCAAGAAGGTCAAGACGCTCTTCCCTCTGGCTTCCGCCTATGATTTCGCCAACACCGGGGACAAGGCAGTCCATTGCAGCAACGGTCTTTCCATCGTCATTCATACGCATATAGAAAGCCTTTATATCCTTGGGGTAATCCATAACGAATACGGGGCGTTTGAAAATCTTTTCTGTAAGATAACGCTCGTGTTCTGTCTGAAGGTCTATACCCCACTCAACAGGATATTCAAACTTTTCACCACTCTCCTGAAGAAGCTTAATAGCCTCAGTATATGATACTCTGCCGAAATCAGAGTTAAGCACCATATCGAGTCTTTCCAAAAGAGTATTATCAATAAATTTATTGAAGAACTGCATTTCTTCGGGAGCATGTTCAAGGACATACTTGATGATGTACTTAAGCATATCTTCCGCAAGCTGAGCATCGTCCTCAAGGTCTGCAAATGCGATTTCCGGCTCTACCATCCAGAATTCTGCACCGTGACGGGGAGTATTACTCTTTTCTGCACGGAAAGTGGGACCGAAGGTGTAAACACCGCCCAGTGCCATTGCATGAGTTTCAACATTGAGCTGACCGCTAACTGTAAGGCTAGTGGGTTTGCCGAAGAAATCCTGTGAAAAATCTACGCCTCCATCCTCATTTCTGGGGGGATTTTCGATATCAAGAGATGTTACCCTGAACATCTCCCCTGCACCCTCACAGTCACTTGTTGTAATAATGGGAGTATGAACGTAAACAAAACCTCTCTCATTAAAGAAAGAATGTATTGCATAAGCGAGAATACTTCTCACACGGAAAACTGCTGAGAAAGTATTTGTTCTGGGACGCAGATGTGCAATTGTACGAAGATACTCGTTTGAATGGCGTTTCTTCTGCAAAGGATAATCGGGAGTTGATTCACCCTCAACTTCTGCAACATCGGCATTAAGCTCAAAGGGCTGCTTAGCATCGGGAGTAAGCACGATGCTACCTTCAAAATAAACTGCACTACCCACATTAAGAGATGCAATCTTATCGTAGCAATCAAGCTTATCTTTTTCAATTACGACCTGAAGACTGTCAAAAAAGCTTCCGTCATTGATTGAAACAAAGCCGACATTATTATTTGCACGGATAGAGCGAATCCATCCTGCAACACGCACTTTTTCCCCGTTCTTGAGGTCTGTGCTTCTGAAAAGCTGTTTAATAGTAGTACGTTTCATAACTTTATTACCCTTTCTTAGTCTATTATAATCGTATGTGTTCGCTGGAACACACCGTTTCTTTCAAGTTTATTTATAGCGGGTTTTTGGGAGATTTCCTTCACTTCGCCGACATAGTCCGGAAGTCCGCACCACGGCTCAAGACAAAGAAATTCCAGTCCCGGCTCTTTCCATATTAAAAGATTATCTATTTCGGGAAATTCAACACTTATAGTCTTCTTAGTATTCTTTCCCTTGAGAGTAACCTTTTTTGATTTAGTATTTACAAATATCAGCGTATCCAGTGCCTTAAACTCCTTATCACAAAGGGAGAGTGCACCATTATCTAATATTTTGTTTTCTGTTTTACCATTTAAAAGGGGACCGTCAAGAAGGTGATTTTCAAGCGACTGTGTTTCTTCAAAAATAAGCTTATAGTCGGTTATATCGCCCTTGCACATATATCCTTCGTGAGAGCCGATTGAAAAATACATTTCCCCTTGTGTTTTATTGGTCACAATGTATGTAACCAATATTTTGTTTGCATTAAGCTCGTATATAACACGGAGTTCAAACTCGAAGGGATATACCTTTAAGGTTTCTTCGTTTGATTTAAGAAGATAAACTGCCTTTTTGTCCTCTGCACTTTCCAGTTCAAATACACTGTCCTTTGCAAAGCCATGAGGTGGTATATTGTAGGATTTTCCGTTATAGAGATACCTGTCCTCGGTCATACATCCGCAAACAGGGAAAAGAAGCGGAGCCTGATCCTCCCATAGCTCATTATCCCCTTGCCACAGACGCTGGTCATTATCACAATCTAATATGCTTTTTAGTTCTGCACCGATATTACTTATTTCTACTGTAAGACATTCATTTTTTAAAATAGTACGCTTTTCCAAATTTCTCCACCTCGAAACACGGATTATGTAATGCAAAAACTGTCACACCCGAGCAATGCCAGGGCGTGACAGTCTGTACGAAGTCTTTATCAGTCTTCGCAGCACTCGCTGCAATTTTCGCAATCGCAGTCAAATTCAAGCTCAATCTCTTCGTTGCAGCCGGGGCAAGTAATTTTATCGCAATCTTCTAAAGATTCAATATCAAGATAAATTAAATCGCCGCAATTAGGACATTCAACGCTGAACTCGTCATCATCGAAGTCATCTTCATCATCGTAGAAAATATCTTCGATTTCAGCAAGGTCTTCATCAACTTCATCAAGCTGTGCCTGCATTTCGTCCTGATATTCCTCGATTTCATCAATTTCATCAGCAATGTCAGCAATCGCTTCAACAATAGCCATAAGAAGCTTGCCTTCTTTAGTGGTTTCGTCTATATCGAGACCTTCTGCAAGGCCGCCGATATATGCCATTTTTTCTGTTAAATAGCTCATATTAACCTCCAAAATATTTTAATTATGCTCTGCCGAGATATTCTCCTGTACGTGTGTCAACCTTAATCATTTCGCCGTTATCGATAAACAGAGGAACCTGAACAACTGCACCTGTTTCAAGTGTAGCGGGCTTTGTAGCACCTGTTGCAGTATTTCCTGCAAAGCCGGGCTCTGTTTCTGTGATTGCAAGCTCTACAATGTTCGGAGGCTCGATAGCAAAGATATTTCCCTTGTAGGAAAGAATCTTAACCTGCATATTCTCCTTAACAAACTTAAGAGCATCACCAAGCTGGTCCTGACTTACGGGAATCTGCTCGTAGGTTTCAGGGTCCATAAAGTAGAACAAGTCGCCGTCATTGTAAAGATATTCCATATCCTTACGGTCGATGTGTGCCTTAGGCATCTTATCTGTGGGGTTGAATGTCTTTTCAACAACACCGCCGGAAATAACGTTCTTAATCTTGGTTCTTACAAATGCAGCACCTTTACCGGGCTTAACATGCTGGAATTCAATTATCTGATAAACGCTTCCATCATATTCAAAAGTTACACCGTTTCTAAAATCTCCTGCTGAAATCATTTTTATACTATCCTTTCGTAAATAAAATTACCTATGCTATATTTTACAACATTTTCCTCTAAATATCAAGCCTTTTTTTAATTAATTCAGCCTTTCCTCCAAAAGAGTTGCCAAAGCCTGTGCATCACGTGCAATTTCTTCCTCATCCTTGCCCTCAATCATAACACGGATAAGAGGCTCTGTTCCGCTTGGGCGGATAAGAACTCTGCCACGGTCAGCATATTTTGCATTGAGAGCGTTTATTTCATTCATGATAACCTCGTCCTCGATATAATCAGAATTTCCGCTGCGTGCAACACGTGCGTTTCTAAGAACCTGAGGATAAACTGTAATTATCTTAGCAAGATCATCAATTCTTTTTCCTGTTTTTCTTACAATCTGAGCTAACTGGAGGGCTGTTACAAGGCCGTCACCTGTTGTGTTATAATCAAGGAAAATTACGTGGCCTGACTGCTCACCGCCAAGGCAATAGCCTTTTTCAAGCATTTCCTGAAGGACATATCTGTCGCCTACCTTTGTTCTGGCAATATTGATATCCTCGCTCTCGCCCATTTTAAATAATCCGATATTACTCATAATTGTAGCAACAATAGTATTATTTTTGAGCATTCCATGCTCTTTCATATATGTTCCGCAGATTGAGAGTATTACA
>JAZLEL010000089.1:0-28746 GCA_045615265.1 Clostridia bacterium
TGTATGCAGTGAGTTTTCGCCGGAAATTTGCGAGTTTACTATAAACGACAATGTTGATAACATTATCGCATCACTTCATATGAAAAAGGCAGATATAATTGCGTTTTCCTGCTATATATGGAATATAGAAAAGGTTATATATATATCACAGTCGCATAAAAAAGTTAATCCAAAGCTTAAAATAGTTCTGGGCGGGCACGAGGTTTCCCACGATGCGGAAAAAATCATGCGTGATAACCCGTGGATTGATTTTATTGTCAGGGGAGAGGGAGAAAAACCGTTTTACGAATTTTTGTCCGCTCTTAAAAATTCATTGCCGATAGAAAATGTTGGGTCATTATTATACAGATGTGATAATAAAATAAAAGTGACAGGACTTGCTCCCTCGCAAGACCTTAACGACTATCCTTTTTGTTATGACGAAAGTATACGTGACTTTAAGGGGAAAATCGTATATTATGAATCATCACGAGGCTGTCCTTTTAATTGCAGTTATTGCCTTTCGGGGGATAACAGGCGGGTAAGCTTTCTTGATATTGAGCGTGTAAAGCGTGAGTTGATGTTTTTCATAACAAATGACGTTCCGCTTGTAAAGTTTGTAGACCGTACATTTAATGCTGATAAAAAGCGTGCAAATGAAATCTGGCAATTTATTATTGATAACAGTAAAAATACCTGCTTTCATTTTGAACTTGCGGGAAGTCTTATTGATGATGATGCAATTGAAATTTTAAAAAAGGCACCGAAAGGTATCATACAGTTTGAAATCGGTGTTCAGTCAACCAACTCTAAAACGATAGACGAGATTGGGAGAAATATTGAGTTTGAAAAAGTGCGTGAAAACGTCAGAAAACTCCTTGAATACGGGAACATTCATATACATCTTGACCTTATAGCAGGGCTTCCATATGAGAATTATGAAAGCTTTAAGAAGTCATTTAATGATGTTGTTGCTATCCGTCCTCATGTGCTTCAGATAGGGTTTTTAAAGCTTCTTAAAGGTTCACGCTTAAGGAATGAGGCGGAGAAGTATGGGTACAAGTATAAAGAGAAAGCTCCTTACGAAGTTATGGAAAATGATTTTATCTCTTTTGACGAAATTATAAAACTCAAGAGAATAGAAGAAATCTTTGATAGGTTCTATAACAGCGGTGAATTTAACCGTTCGATGGATTTTCTCTTTGAAAATACGGACTCGCCCTTTGATATTTTTGAGCAGATTTATGACTATTTTATTGATAACAATCTTTTTGACAGGGCTATCTCCATTGAATCGCATTATGAGATGCTGGGCGAAATTTTCCCATTTTCAGGGCTTTGTGACAGTGTAAAGCTTGATAGGCTTACAAACAAAAGGGCGAAACTTTTGTATGAAAATACGCCGGAGTTTAAGGAGAGGTGCTTTGAGTTTTTAAAAAAAGGAGAAAATATAGAAAAATATATTCCCCAATTTAAAAGCTTGCCCCCAAGAAAAATTTATACCAAGCTACGCTTTGAAAAGACTGCAGATAAAGTATATTTATATGAAACAAAAACAAATAGACTGAAGGAAATAACGGGGGATTTTCAGCTTTAATTCGGCGTTATGCCCCCCTAAGAAAGGGTAGGAATTACAACTTTATCCCTATAACTTAAGGAAACGTTTTTTTGAAAAGGTGCAACACCCCTTGAAATTACGATATTAAAGCCTAAACAAAGGCTTTTAAGGGTTTGAAAAAAGGGGTAAATACGAGCATGAAAAATTTGTCAAACAATCGCATTTAGTACTAATTGTATCAAAAACAGGACTAGTAAAAGAAATGTCCGAATGATATAATATCATCGGTAAAGACATGAAGATTGATAGAAGGAGAAAAATGATGAAAACTAAGAACTTAAGTAGTACAACGGCGCTTGGAAAGAAAAAAAGTTTTTTTAGAAACTTATATGATCATCGCCACGCGTACATATTGATGGCACCGGCTTTAATAGCCGTTTTGGTCTTTTTGTATCTGCCACTTGTTGGTATAGTTATTGCTTTTAAGGATTACAGTGTTTTTGACGGCATTTGGGGCAGCCCATGGGCTGGCTTAGATAATTTTATAATCATATTCCAGCAAAAGGCTATGGTTAAGGCGATAGTAAATACAATAATCCTTAGCTTTATTTTGATATTTGGCATATTCCCGTTCCCGATTATGTTGGCAATATTGTTCAATGAAATCAGAAACGCCAAATTCAAAAAGGTTGTGCAGACAATCAGCTACTTGCCTCACTTCTTATCTTGGGTTACGGTTGTTGGTTTGTGCTATGCTTTTTTAGCAGTAGAGGGACCTCTCAACAGCATTTTACAAAGTATAATCGGCGAAGGATATGTTGCAAAAAATTTCCTGATGGATCCAAAGTTTTTCCGAATCATTTCATATCTTGCTGACTTGTGGAAGACTATCGGTTGGTCATCTGTTATATATCTTGCTGCTATTACAGGTATTGACGAATCACTGTACGAAGCAGCCAGAATAGACGGTGCTAGTAAGTTCAGACAGATATGGCATATAACACTTCCGTCTATAAGAACTACTATGATTATTCTTTTGGTAATGCGTATGGGAAGTATCTTTAATGCAAACTTCGAAATGGTATATGGTCTTCAGAACGTATTTACAATAGATGATACGGAAATTATCAGTACACTTATTTACAGAACCGGTATTCAGAATGGTAATTATTCAGTTGCAACTGCATTTGGACTTATGCAGGGACTTATAACTATTACTCTGATTCTCACGGCTAATTACTTCAGTAAAAAGATTGCTGAAGTAAGTATATGGTGATGTATAGACGAGGAGGATTTATATGAGACTATCTAAAGGCGAGAAAATTTTTAATGTAGTAAACATAATTATTATGTTGCTGCTTTGTGTAGTGATGCTGTATCCGTATTTGAATCAGGTTGCGGTATCTTTTAATGACGGTGTAGATGCAATGAAAGGTGGAATAACTTTATTCCCCAGAAAGTTCACCCTTGCGAACTACAAGGCGATACTCACTACAAAAAGCATGTTAACAGGTGCTTGGATTTCAGTATCAAGAGTAATTCTCGGAACACTCATAAGTGTTTCTGTGCTGTTTACTTGTGCTTACGGAATAACCCGCTCCGAGCTTCCTTACAGAAGAGCGCTTACACTTTATCTTATGATTCCGTGTTATGTTAGTGCAGGTCTTGTTCCTACATATATTATGTACAGATATCTTGGACTCATTAATAACTATTTGCTTTACATACTTCCTGCTTGCTTTTCGTTTTACAATATGGTTATCATCAGATCTTTCTTGCAGGAGCTTCCAGCAAGTATAGAAGAGTCGGCAAAGCTGGACGGTGCAAATGATATACAGATAATGTGGGAAATTGCACTGCCTCTTTCAAAAGCGGTTTTAGCGACAGTTACACTTTGGATTTCTGTTGGCTTGTGGAACAACTGGATGGACACAATGCTCTATATTACAGACAGGTCGCTTTATCCGCTCTCATACATAATGATGCAGCTTATTAAAGAAAGCTCGTTGGCACAGCAGATGGCGAATGATTCCGGTATGGTTGAGGAGGCCGCGAAGCCCACACCTGATACGATAAAGGCTGCAACACTTATTGTTACAACACTTCCTATTATTATGGTGTACCCCTTCCTTCAGAAATACTTTATAAAGGGTGTTACATTAGGAGCAGTTAAAGGATAATTTATAAAAATATAAAAGGAGAGGAAATTATGTTAAGAAACACAAAAAAACTTGTGACTTTGGTTGCTGTAATATTAGTTATGGTTATGGCTACCTCATGCACATCGGGAACACTGTCAGGAAAAAAAGGTGACACACTTGAGCTGACAGTATGGAACACTTATGGTGTAGACTATGTTTACAAAGAATTGGATGAAAACATCCCTGAACAGTGGCTTTTGGACAAAACAGGTGTTGTTGTTAAAAACATCTATGGTAATGACGGCGGACAGTGGGATGCCAAGCTTACTAAGCTTGTTGCCGGTGACAACCTTCCGGATATCATCTGGTGTCAGGCAGCTCAGGGCCCTGCTCACTTCAAAAAAATGGACCAGCTTGACAAGCTATGGCTTCTTGACGATGCTATGCTGAAGAAATACGCTCCTAATATTTGGAAGACAGTTCCTTCCAACATTTGGGATACCTTTAGAAATGAAGATGGTAAAATTACAGGTATCCCCTTCGATCTTGCTGCACAGTACATAGATGAAGTGTATCCTGAGTATAGTGAAGAAGAAAAAACAACTATCTTAAATTCAAAGGTTGTGTCTCCCACTAGAATTATGACAAGCCTCTGCATCAGAGATGATATTTTAAAGATGATTTATCCTGAAGCAAAGAGCTATGATGAATTAGTAACAACTTTGAAAGAAGCTAATGCACCTATCGGTGACCAGATTCTTGATGTGCCGATTAAAACAACAGAAGAACTCATTGATTTCATGTACAAAATACGCGACCTAAATCTCGTTGAAAATGGCAAGAAGGTATTCCCCTTTGGTTATGCAGGTGATGGTAATGATAACTGGGAAGCTTTTGTTTACCTTGGAAACATGATGTATGGCGGTAACAATCACCAGTATCCCGCTCACTGGAATACAAAAACAGAAAAAATGGAAGTGCCTCTGGTAACTGATTATGTTAAGCAGATGGCAAAAACTCAGAATCAGATGATACTGGACAATGTCATTGACCCCGAAAGCTTGGCTCATACGGGAGCTCAGTTCCAGGCAAAGGTTTTACAGGGTAAATATGCAATCTGTTCTGCAACAAGAGTTGGTTCTTTTGTAGTACTTAACGATCAGCTTGAGCAGAGTGGTGTTGATTATAAGTATAGACCCCTATACATTGATATCCCCGCACCAGAAGGTTATGAACCTTTCAGAGTTCAGGAAACATTTCAGTCATCCTTCTGTATTTTGAAGACATTGTCAGAAGATGAAATGATTCAGGTTCTTAAATGGGCAGATCTTCAGTTTACTGATGAGTTTATTGAAGTTTATTGCTGGGGAGCAAAGGAAGACGGATTATATACTGAAAACGCAGACGGCACACGTAAATTTAATGATGAAAGCTTCAATGAATATTTCTTAAAAGGAAACAGTGGAGCTTTAGATGTAAAGTTTTCAAAGGGTCTTGGAAACATGGCAAATAGATTGTATGTTCTCCCAATGAAATATTCCAAATGGACACCGTCTGTTCTGAATAATGAAATTATTTATACACCTACTGAAAAAAGTGGTTTCAAATTTGATGCCAACAGTGAGTATGTAACCTCTCTTAAGGTTGTTCCTCCGTGTTATGCATATTCTTCTGAGTTTAGTGGAATAGAAGAAGTAGTTGACTTCTGGGCTCGCCGTGAAGAATGGGAAATTGCTGCAAAGAAGACACTTGCAGCACGCAAGGGCGAATTCGAAGAAAAGTGGAATGATATGATCAATGTTGTTAATGACATCGTTGACGTAGAAAAAATGGAAAAAGAAATGACAAAAATTGCTCGAAATATCTACAAGGATATAAATAATAACAAGTAACAAGAATAAGGGGATGGTACAAAGAATCCTCTCGAAAACAAAAATTGTAAAATTTCATTTTTGTAGAAAGGATTCTTTGTATCTCCTAAAAAATTTGTTGTCTTGCTGTAAAGAAGTATGAGAAGAGTGATTTTGTGAAACACAAAACTGTTGCGAAAATGGAGAATGAAAAACAACATTATGCATTTGACGATCTGTTTAACGAAAAAGCGGAGTACAATATTCTGGATTTAAAAAATGCATTAAATACAATGCTGTATGATGATTCGTTATGTGTGGTTAACACATTTATTGAAGCATATTTTTTGTCAAAGCAAGACATGAGCTTTTGTTCCGTTAAAAAATTTTGTATACAAGCTTTTGTTCTCTTGGAATTAGTACTGAAAGAACGTAATCTTTTAAATGACAATGTTTACGCAGTCTTCCTCGAAATATGGAACAAAATTGACCATTTCAATACCACGGAAAGTATGGAAGAATGGTTTGAAGAAACCTTAAAAACCATTTTCCAACGTACAAGGGCAACAGAA
The DNA here is from genome assembly GCA_045615265.1 of Clostridia bacterium. Classification (GTDB taxonomy): domain Bacteria; phylum Bacillota; class Clostridia; order UMGS1883; family UMGS1883; genus UMGS1883. The sequence goes on from JAZLEL010000089.1 coordinate 6,101, forward strand.
GAAGAGATATATGATAAAATCATCCGCTCTATAAACGATATAATAGAAAAAAATTATGCAAACATAAAGAATATTGGCGAGATTGCCTCGCAGCTTTTTATAAGTGAGAGTTATGCTAGAAAAATATATAAGCAGCATACCGGAAAAACAATTTTTGAAAAACTTTTTCTTACAAAAATGGAGCATGCAGTTCACCTTATTGTTGATCGGAAAATGCCTACTCAGCAGGTGTATCTTATGGTAGGATACAGGAGCAAGACTGCTTTTTTGGACGCATTTAAACGATACACGGGATATTTGCCTACGGAGTATTTGGAAAGCATAAACAGTACTGAAAGTAAAGGTTAGGGAAATATTTTTTCGTGTTCAAAATGTTACCACTGTAAAGTGATAACATTTTGTGCTGAAAGAGAATGTATAAATGAATCGTTAGATAAGTATATTTCTTCCCTGATTAAAAGGGAAGAAATTATAACCTGAAATTGTAAAAAATATAACTTTGTTGACAGAAAAAATTACTTGTTGAAAAATATGCATAGGTAATCAAGCGACCTAACAAACTGAAGTAGGTCGGAAGCAGGGGCAAAGATTGAAATTAGCTTTGTCTGCTTTAAAGAGAATGGCAAGAAAGTTATTTAATCATATTTTTAGAATTAAATTTGTGATAAGTCACAGTTGTTTTATATTCACATTTGTTTTAATGTAGTGAGAGGAATTGATAAGCTATGGCAAAAAACACGGAAAAAATGTGGGGAATACTTGTTCATTTGAGTATGAATATGTGGCTGCCCAAAAAAGAAGGTATTATGTTTGATGATGATTTCTGGAGCTATGTTTTGGAAGAATCGTCAAAAACAGGGATAAATACGATTATCCTTGATATCGGTGATGGCATACAGTTTGCAAGTCATCCCGAAATTTCCTTGAAAGATGCATGGTCAAGAGGAAGAGTAAGACAGGAAGTTGAAAGATGCAGAAAGCTTGGCATATCACTTATTCCTAAACTTAATTTTGCAACTCCTCATGATATGTGGCTTGGTGAATATGCCAGAATGGTTTCCACGACTACATACTATAAGGTTTGTAATGACCTTATAAAAGAAGTATATGAGTTGTTTGAGCATCCCGAGTATATACATATCGGTATGGACGAGGAGGATGCAAGACACGTACAAAATCACGAATATGCGGTTTACAGACAGGGTGAATTGTTCTGGCATGATTTGAGATTTTTGGTAGACTGTGTTCGTGACACAGGTGCAATGCCTTTTATGTGGGGATGTCCTCTGTACAGACATTTCGATGAATATAAGAAGCATTTCTCACCTGACGAATGTGTTTTATCCCCCTGGGCATATAACGCATTCAATAAAGAGCACTGGACCCCGATTGAATCCAGAGCAGAGTATGTCGCATACTATAACGAGGGCGAATATGCAAATCTCGGCATTAAGTATGTTGAGGAAGACCCCTATCTTGTAATGTTCAGAGAGGTTTCTCCAAAGGTTTGTGAGGAAGGATACAAATTAATCCCCTGTGCATCAGTGTTTAACCGCTGTGACTGGAATCATATGGATTTATTGGAGTATTTTAAAGAACTTGCCTCAGACGAACAGATTTTAGGATATATTTCCGCACCGTGGTGTTCGACACGTCCTAATGAAAAATGTAAAATTTTCTTTGAAGAAACCTTCAGATTCTTCAAAGAAGCAAGAGATATGTTCTATAGGTAATATAAGTTGGAAAAATATAATTCGTATGTTGCAAGATTATACTTGCATACGATTTGAATATATAAGATTAAAAACTTTAAGGAAAGGGAAACAATCATATGAAAAAAACATTAATTTCTCTGGGTGTTGTTATTGCCATGTTGAGCAGCTTAATATGCCCTGCAGTTATGGCAAGCGACGTCTTTGAGTTTGGAAATCCCATAGGTTCGGAAATTTATGATACCCAACGCAAATATGGAAAAAATATCGTTGAAACCGATAAATATGTATTCCTTGTTGCCGGTAACTCAAGTAGTTCAGTCGTGGCAAAGAGTACGGTTCATATTTATGAAAAGCCTACTGCTGAACATAGGGGTTACAAGTATTTAACATCAATCAGCCAGCGTTCTAGTGACTCTGACGCAACATTGACTTTGCCTGTAAGAGACCTCTGGATAAAAGATGATACTTTGTACATAAACTGGAATAACGCAAAAACAGTGAAGTCTGATAAGTTCGCTTTTCCTTCACGACTTGGTCATACTTCCCCCTTATACCGCTATAATATTGCAGATATTAGCGAGGGTGCTACACTCACCCCGACTCTAGTAGGCCAAGTGAGCTATCGTGAGCCCGAAATGCACCCTTATAACAGAGGCGGTGCATCCTTCCTCGATGAAGAAAACGAACTCCTTTATATGGCTAAACATACAGGAAGGGATCTTGCTGGAATTGGCCTGACATATGTTCTGTATGATTTATCAAATGCTGCACATCCCGTTAGTAAATCAATTAAAGGCGGCTCCGTTGATACAACTCAGTTCATAGTAAAAGATGGTTATCTTTTTGAAGTTCTTCAAAACAACGGTGGTATTAGTACTACTACGGAAAGAGTTTCTCAGGCATTTAACAATGTAAGAATATATGATATATCTGAATTAGCTACCGGTAGCGATATTCAGACAAAATTCTTAGGATCTTATACAACAGCGATTTCTGGTGACTGGGTAATAAATGATATAGAGATAAACGGAGATACAGCGTATCTGGCAACAACATCGGGACTTGAAGTAGTTGACATAAGTGATGCAAAAGAGGCAAGTCCTGGTTCTCCTGTTGAACTTACATTGTCAGAAAGACTTTATAATGGTAAAACTACGAATGCGGTTGTGCTTAAGGATGATATACTTTATGTAGGTCTTAACAATGCAATGGTTATCTATGACACATCCACAGGCACTCCCGTAGAAATCGGTACATATGAAGTCACAGGCGGATTTAAGGATTTTTCAGTAAACACAGAGGAAAATCTGATCTATGCACTTTCTGCAGCACAGAATGGTGGGCTTACAATCCTGAACCTTGATTTGTTACTTAATAAGCTCGAGGTATCAGATGTTACTTACACAGAAAATAACGGTGAACTTTCAGCCCAGATGACTATAACTAACCCTGGTGTATCACCAATTGAATTTACTTCTCACTATATGCTCTATGAGGGAAACAGACTTGCGCAGATAAGCACTCAGGATTGGAGTCTTGATCCCGATGAAAGCGTAGATTTTTCTGACGCAGTAGAGATAGACGATACAGATAATATCCATGCTAAGATAATTCTTACAACAATAGGAGCTTCTCCCAGAACTATTCCTATGGTTAATGAAACTTCCATAGTGTTTGAACAGAACTACGGAACAAACCCCTCTGTGAGTGCATCTTCTGACGACGTTATGAATGTTGCTGATATGGACTCTTACGGAAACATAGTAGTATCGGGTAAGGTAGAGGAGTTTAAAGGAACCTCCATGCTTGTTATGGTTGAAAATACTACTGCGGGTGATTCAGATAGACTAGAAAAGGTTCGTTATATGGATGTTGTTACCGTGGGTGAAGACGGAAGCTATGCCTTCGCTTTTATGCCTTCTGACAGCGGTACATACAGCATTGATATGAAGAATATTTTAGGTGTTGGAAATATCAGCGATGATGTAGTTGTTGATGAGGTAGAAATTTCCGTACTCAGCGGCGAGGAACTCCCTGGCATCGAGAGTCTGCTTTTCATCAATCTTATAAACGGTCAGAATACACATGAGATTGATTTTGAAATGACCTTTGACAGCAGTGTTGTTGAAGTAAGCGAAGAAATTATCGTTTGTGACGAGTTTGAAGCAAGCAATGTTGCGGTAGAGAATGGCACACTTTCCATAACCTTTACTAAGCAGAGTGATGTAACAATAGACGAAAGAGATTTGTGTACAGTTCCGTTTACTGTGAAAAGTGACGCTGTTTTGGGAGACTACGCTCTCGGTGTAACTGTAACCGTAACCGATAAATATGACACAGTTCTTGATACAGTAACAAATGACGGTGTTCTCAGCATCATGGAGACAACACAGAAGTATATTGCAAGAGATGCCGCAATAGCAGCAATGACTGCCTTGAAAGATGCAGATGAATTAACAGTAGAGGATTATCTTGTTGAGCTTGCCAAGCTAACCGATGCAAAAGCTAAGGTTGAGGTTGCATACAGCTATTTGTTGAGAGATTCTCAGTTAGGTACTGCTTTGATTGAAAAACTCGGTGCAGTGGAAGAAAAGCTTACAGAATTTATACCCTATTATGAAGCAGTAGATGTAGTTGAAGCTGCTGAAGCTGCTGATATGCAGACAACTTTAAATACTAACAAGGCATTCTTCAATATTACTGACGAGGCTCTTGCGTTATATGCTGGTGCAACGAATAAAGCGTTGATTGATACAGAATTGGCAGCAGAAGACTTTGATACTCCTGGTGACGTATATAATGCATTCCATAAATCCTTAGTTTTCAACTCCTTCTTTGAAACAAGATGGCAGAATGTAGATAGACTGCTTGGTTATGCAGAAAAAGGTACTGAACTTGATACATCCGCTTATAATGATTTGGAAACTGCCGAAAGAAAAGCATATGTACAGCAGGAATTACAGCTCAGAACTTATGCAGACGTTGCAACTCTTCAGAGTGCGTTAAATACTGCTGTTGAAGGTGCAATCATAAATGTACCGTTGCCTGATCCTGATGGCGACGGTCCCTCCGGAGATACAGATGGTTACTCTCCCGGAAACACACGCGTTCCTGGTTCCAGCGTTTTCGATCAGGATACAGGAGTTGAGGTAAAACCTCCCGCACCCGTAGCAAAATCCGATGTATTTTCAGATATTGCACAGAGTGCATGGGCAAAGGAGGCTATTGAATACCTCAATGGCAAGGGCATAATAAACGGAATCGGCGGAGGTAAGTTTGCTCCGATGGAAAATGTTACAAGAGAAGCATTCTTTAAGATGATTGCTCTTGGATTTGGAATCAGCGGTGCTGAAAGTGACATAACCTTTACTGATGTAGAGGATGGCACATGGTACAGTGAATATGCTTATGCACTGGCAGGTGCAGGAATTATAAACGGACGCGGAGACGGACGTTTGGGTGTAGGAGAATATATAACCCGCGAAGAAATTGCAGTTATTTTGGACAGAGTATCTCAACTTAAGGCAATAGATATTAAACCCAACAAGGAAGTTTCAATCCCCGATGCAGAGAATATCGGCGAATATGCTGTTTCTGCAGTTAATAAAATGTGGGCATCCGGAATAATTAACGGTTTTGAAGACGGCACTGTAAGACCTAAGGAAACTGCAAGCAGAGCACAGGTTGCTCAGCTCATCTATAAGGTTATGCTTATGCAGTCTAATATCTGAGGTTTTATAGTATAACAGCCTGAAACCCAAATCATAAAAGGGGTTTAAAATAAAGGCAATTTTACAGGAGGTAAAGCTTATGCTCAAAAAAATTTGTTCTGTGGTTTTGGCGATTGCTATGCTTCTTTCCATGACCACAGCAGCTTTTGGAAATATTTACTTTATTAACAATTTCAACGAAGATGATTTTTCTGCAAAGAAAATTCTCCTTGTTGATAATTATGCACTTGTAGCCGGTGGCACTAAAAGCGATGCTACGGACGTTTTAAATATATATGACGTATCCTCAAAGAAGCTTGTAAGCTCTTTGGCTAGACCTATCTATACTACTGGTCTTAATTATTATATAGATGGTATGTATTCCGTAGGAGACTATGTATACATTTCTTGGAATCAGAACAAAGGTTCCGGTGACCCGCCGATTCAAAAATTTGAGTTAGCTACATTAGTTCAAGGTGAACTCGAAGCTATAAGCGGAAGCGGTGTAGGTGTAAGAGGTGACCATGTATCCTGTCTCTATGACAATAAACTTTTCTTTACAGACCCTGTTTTTAAGACACTATCAATAATTAATACTGATACAGGTGTAAGAACAGTTGTAATGAATTTTAACAAAACCATTGCAGACATAAAGGATGTTTGTGCAGATAGTGATTATTTCTATATTATAAGAGAAAATGAAATAATGGCTTTCACAACAAAAGAAGTTTATAATGGTTTTATGCAGAATTATGACAAGCCTTATGCAGTATACAAGAGCGACTCAAGCATAAATACTGTCACTCTCAATGGTGGAAATATCTATGTTGGAGATGAAAATGGACTTAGTATTTTAACTATTGGGGACGGTGCAATTACCAAGGCAGGTGCTTATACTGCTGGCGGTAAGGTAATGGCAGTTGATTTTGACGGAAACAACGCATATATATATGCAGATAAAACAAAGAGCATTGATGTGCTTAATATAGCAGACATTAAAAATCCTGCCATTGTTGACTCCGTAATGGTAAATAACCAGCAGACTTTAGGTATAACTGATATTGCGGTAAATAACGGCAGAATATATGCTGCAGATTTAACAGAAGGTTTTTCTTTCTATTCATCCAACAAGATTGACAAAATGGAAGCAGAAGATGAGTTTAAGGCAGAAACCTATGCTGAAGAAATTGAGATGAGCCGTAACGGTTACGCTATTGAAGTAGTAGTTGGACTTGGCATTATGAACCTTAGAGAAGACGGACTTTTCGCGCCTAATCTTTATATGACAAGAGGCGAATTTTCTACCGCAGTGTCCAACTTGCTTGGCAGTGTTAAGGATGGTCATTTTGCATATGGAAAGTTTACAGACGTTCCTTCTGACCACCCCAATGCAGCCGGTATATATGCTTTAGCAAACCTGGGTATCATTAACGGTGTAGGTGATGGAAAATTTCTTCCTGACGAACCTATTGTTTATGAGCATGCCGTAACAATTATGCTCAAGCTCCTCGGATATTATCCCATAAAGAATCCGTCCGACACAGTTATGGGTCTTGCTACAAAATTACGCATTTTGGGTAATGTAGGTTCTATGACCGATGGATACATTTCCCGTGGCGATGCAGCAACTCTGATATACAATTCACTTGAAAAAGAAAGACTTGATGTAGCTTACTACCAGGGTTCTGATATCACATATGCTATTTCAGAGCACAACACTCTTTTGGCACAGATGGGTATTAACATCAGCAAGGGTCAGGTAACTGCAACAGAGTTTACATCATTGCTTGGTAATACAAGAGCAGTTAAAGGCTCAGTTATCATCAATGGTCTTAGCTATCCCGAGGGAAAGAGCGGAGCTTCAAGTCTCCTCGGAAGATATATTACCTTCTATCATAAGTGCGATGGTGAGCGTAAAAACGGAGAAATCCTCTTTATTAAACCTTACCAGAGTGAAGATGTAATAACTATTGATGCTAAGGATATTGCTGACAGTACGACTGAAACAGTATTCCGTTATTATAACAAAAATAACAAATTACAGGAAGAAAACATCAGAAACGCAACAGTAATATTTAATGGTAAATATTTTGCTGGATATAAGGCAGCAGACCTCGTTCCCGCTGACGGTGATGTTACACTTATTGATAATGGTAATGATGGCAGTGTTGATGTAGTTCTTGTAAGAAGCTTTGAAACCTTTGTTGTTGATGCTTTTGCAGGTAACATCCTAAAATTCAAATACGGCTATGAAGGAATTAACCTTTCAAGAAGCGTGACCAGTGCAGATAAGGTTACTGTTGAAGTTGATGGAATAACATATGATCCTGAGTCTACCATCATAGGTATAAAAGAGTGGAGCGTTGTTTCGGTTTTAAGAAGCCGCGATAAAAAAATAATTGAGATTTATGTAAATAATAAGGTTGTTCCTGGTGTTATTACAAGTAAATTCAAAGAGGACAGACAAGAAATGGTAGAAATTGAAGAGGAGATTTTTGTAATTTCTGATTCTTATTTCACCAATGTAGCTAATCCGGCTGCTTACGTACCTGAAATGGCTTTAGGTGAGGAAGTTTTCGCTTATATCGATAGATTTGGCAAAGTGGCAACTATATCGCTTAATACCACTAGCACACAATACGGATATCTTATAGATTGCGAGCGAAAAATAGGACGTGGCTCTGGTAGTATTGCTGAGTTCAAGATTCTTGCAAGAGACCAGAATGAAATTCATGGTAGCATACAGTACTTTGTTGCTGCAGATAAGTTCAGGGTAAACGGAAGAAGAATAACAAGTATCGATGAAAATTTCACTTCGATTCCCGAATTCGTAAATGCCGCAACAGGATTGTTTGAGCACCAGATTATCCAATTTGTTCTTAATAGCGACGGTCAAATCAAGGAAATTTTCACAGCCATAAATATGTATGATCAAAAGATAGACGGTGTGGATAATCCTAATTATGACGCAAATTATGCAGGATATACCGAAAATAAATTTACCTATGATGCCTATATCTCCTCAGCTACTGCTTTCCGTGACGGTGATATGAAGACATTTGAGGGATACAAGTTCTTCCCGTCAAATGAAACTACAATTTTTGTCATCCCACAAATTGATGATCCGGCTGATGAAGATTTCAAGATATACGACTCCGCGAATCTCTTCAAGTCTGGTTCATATCCGCCAGGTGGCGTATATTGCTATGATGTTGATACAGAGTTTAATGTATCTGCAATGGTAGTTAAGGTAGGCGGTACTATAAACATTGACGATGTAGGTAATTCAGGTAAATTCTTAATTGTAGATTCATTTGCCGGAGGATTAAATGAAGATGGCGATGAAAGAACAATAGTTATCTCAGCACAAGACGCCAGCGGGGTTCAGAAGAAGTTCTATCTTGAAAATGATGATATTGCTGACTTGACAGGAAAATGTAATGCAAGCTATAAGAATGTGAAGTTCACATCTCTTCCCAAGGGTAGTATAGTTCAGTATATGACTAATAGCTATGGAGAAATTGCAGCAATAAGAATTCTCTTTATACCCGAGGCAGACAAGAGATATTTTGAATATGGTGATCCTCGTGTAAGTGCAGGCTATATAGGACTTGAATTCTATACTTCTTTTGCAAAGGTTATTAAAGTTACCAAAAATAAGAGAATTCTGTTTAACGGACACGGTTACGAAGCTGCTAACGCCACCGCAGGAACTCCTGAATGGATTTGGGATGGTGACCTTAGCACAGCAAAGAGAAAATGGGATAGAAACTTGGCTGCATCAATTCAGAAGCCTTCCTTCTATCTCTATGATACAGTAGAAGATACGATTAAAACTATCAAATTGGCTGATATACTTCCTGGAGACGATATCTTCATTGTTAAAAAGTCTGTTTATACAAACTTGGTTGTTGTTTACAGATAAAATCTTTTAAAACAACTCAAAAGGAGGTTGCGCAGTTATATGCTTAAAAACAGAAAAAATATACTTGCAATTCTCTTGGTTATTACTATGATGCTTTCCGCAATGCCGATAGGCGTTGCGGCAGCGTCATCGAATAAGATACAGGCAGAATTCTATATTGATCCTGTAAACGGAAATGATGCCAATAAAGGTACAAAGGATGCTCCGTTTGCAACGATAGAGAAAGCAATTTCTGCTGTAAAGAAACAGACCAAGAGGATGACAGGTGATATATATGTGTACTTTGCAGATGGCAGATACGAGCTTGAAAAGCCTGTTAAATTTGAACAGGGAAGCGGCGGTACAGGCGAATACACAGTATATTATCAGGCAATGGAAGGTGCTAACCCTGTAATTTCCGGCGGAACGGAAATCACAGGATGGGAGCTTCATGACGCTGAAAAAAATATCTATAAAGCAAAAAATGGCGGCATTTATTCCAGACATTTGGTAATCGATGGTGCTCTCGCTACAAGAGCACGCAGCGAGGGTGGGCTTACTTCTGTCCGCCTAGACTACGGTGATGTTGGTCTTACGTGTAAGAACACTGAAATAGCGAAATGGAAAAACAGAAAGGACATAGAGCTTGTCTTTATTTGCGACTTTATGTGCAAAAGAATTCTCGTTAATGATATCAAAAAGGTATCAGAGGATACAATACAAATTGTGCTGGAAAGTAAATTCTGGGATTGGCCAAGTGGCACAAGTATGTGGGTTGCTCCTACTTATGTAGAGAATGCATACGAGCTTTTAGACAGCGAGGGAGAGTTCTACAATGACCCCTCTTCAGATTATATCTATTACAAGCCCCTTGAAGGACAGAATATGGATGAAGTTCATGCAGTTATTCCACGTTTAGAGGAGCATTTTGTCGTGGGTGGTTATAATTACTCCCAAAGAACAAAAAATATTCAGTTTAAAGGCTTCACCTTCACTGACCTTACATGGATGCTTCCTACAACAGACAGGGGATATTATTGTACTCAGGACGGTTATGTTCACAGAGGAATGGATGCATCTTTTGTAAGCGACCATATTTTAATTAATCCCGCCTCTGTTACAATCCAGAAATCAGTAAATGTTAAGGTTTTAGATTGTAACTTTAAGGCATTAGGTGCTTCAGCAGTAAGACTGCTGGAGGGAAGTGACACTATTGACGTTGAGGGCAATCACATCAGAGACCTGGGAAGCGGTGCAATTTATGTGGGTACTGTTCGTTATACCGAAGTAAATCCCAGAGACACCAGAAAGACTGTCAAAAATATTAATGTAAAGAATAACTATGTGCATCACGTGGCAAAAGATAATACGGCATCTGCGGGAATATCCGTTGGTTATCCTTATAAAACTACAGTAGCACACAACGAAATTCACGATGTTCCTTACAGTGGCGTGCACGTTGGCTGGGGATGGAGTTCTGTGATGGACAAAACCCTTGTAGACTTCGTGTTTGAATACAACTATGTTCATGACTTTATGAAGGGTAAGAACATGCTTGACGGCGGCGGTATATACACCCTTGGCTATACCTCAGCTACGATAGAGAATCCTAATAAGATATCAAGAAACTATTTCAAGGATTGTTATTCTGCAAGTATACAGGCTGGTGCTATGATTTACCTTGATAATACCTCCTCAAACTGGCTGATAGAGGGTAACGTTTTGGATAACATCAAAGGTGCAAAAGTATGGGATGGTAAGCCTTTTGCTACGACCGCCTATACACCGCTTAATGACTTCTGGTTTAATAATTATTCCACAATGCCTGTAACGAGATATACAAACAACACTACTAGAAATATTATTTATGATGGTAACCAGTATCATCCTACGGCAAATTGGCCCGAGGTGGCAAGAGAAGTTATAAGAAAATCTGGCTTAGAACCTCAGTATCGTTATCTTTCTCCCCGAAGCTATGAATATGCAAGATTGTTTACAGTTGAAACTCTTGCAATGAATCCTGGGGAAACTTATCAGCTTAAACCTGTTGCTGCGGCAGAGTTCTGTGAGGAGGTATCCATGGAAAATGCGATAATCTCCTATAAATCTCAAAACGAAAGTGTAGCGACGGTTTCTCCGGATGGTCTTATAACAGCTATCACAGAAGGTTCTGCTAAGATTATAACTACTGTAACCATAGGAGATATTACCCATAAGGCTGAAACAACAATAAGTTCTGGTTCAGGCCTGGCTTCACTTCGCAACGCATCAGGAACTCCCAACAAGATAGTTAAGGGAGAAACAAAGCAGTTGCCTACAATCAAAGGCGTAAACTATGGTGGAACTGATATGGACGAAGCACTCCAAAATCTTACATATAAAACAAGCAATCCTGACGTTTTGTCAATAGACCTCGCTGCTAACAGTTTCACTGCTAAAAACTATGGTGAAGCAGTTCTCTCCTACACAGGTGAAATTGGTGGTGTAACAAAAACAGGAGAGATTACGATTAGTGTAGTTGATTACGCAGATCAGTCAGCTCTTAACTATCCGACGGTTTCAGTCGAAGATCTTTTAGCCGATAAGGAAGATTGGGTTGTTAAATCTGGTAATATCCTTGATATTCCTAATGGTTGGGCGTTTGAGGAAACTACGGTTACCCATTACACAAAGGAAAAATTCCATAATGAGATTTTTGATTTCTATATGTCACTTGATAAAGAGGCAGTATGGCCTTCTATCACATTTAGAAATCAGGTTATGGGCGACGGCTTCAGTGACCTCAACAGCTTCTACATCTTCTGTTTTGCAAATAATGGTATAGAGCTTCAGCGCTTTAACGGACAGACAAGAACTTCTATCTTCTGCGACCTGTTGGCGAACTCCAGAATAGGTAAGACCCATCCGTTTAAACTTGTAGCAGGTAGGACTTACCATGTTCAGATAGGTACTATGAATGAAGAAAACGGCGTAAGAATAATTCTTAATATTGACGGTGTAAATATTATGAATTATCTTGACGAAACAGAGGGAAGAATTGAAGAAGCAGGTTATCTTGGCCTTATGATTAATGAGACAACAATGAATATTATGAAACGTTAATTTCGGTTAAAGGGGCAGGAGATGCCTGCCCCTTGTTTTGGTATTTATAAATAGGGCAAAAAAGAAAAAAATATCAACTTCCTAGTAATTACATAAGTAAAAAGAAAGGGAAAATGAGTATGATGTTTATTAAAAAAATATCTGCTGTTTTATTAGCAATAACCCTTATCCTGTCAGGAATACCTGTTACTTTTGCAGCTACACCCACAGTTAGCCTTGAAGGAAGTGCGGATGTAGATGCAACATACTTAATTGCAACAAGTGATAAGTATATTTTCGCTGCAACGGGTACTAGTAAGTTATTGGCGTATGAAATCAAGGTTATTGACAAAAAGAGCCTTAAACTTCTCACAACAATAACCCATAAATCTCCATCAACAGTCAACCTGAGAGTACAGGCGATACATGTTAAGGGTGATTATCTCTATGCTGCATTTGTACAAAGGGCAGGAAACGGAAATCCATGTATACTCAAATATAAAATCAAAGATATACATGAAGGTAAGGTAATGACTCCTGTTTTTGGTGTTGGGGCGAGACCCAATGCGTTTTCTTATATAGATGACAATATTTTCTGCCGTACTGACTCTGGATATGGAAATATTTCATTTATGGATACGGAAAACCTGACTGACATTTCTGCAATAGGAGTTTCTGATGAAAATAAAGTTGCGTTGGAGGGCTATAAAGGTCTCTATATACATAATAATTTTCTCTATGCGCACGCAACCAGAACAATATATGTGTATGACGTAAGTGCTCCTCTAAACGGGGTATCAAAGTCTGACAGTCAGGTTTTTAAGGGCACAACTACCTTATCGGGTACAGTCAATATGATAAGGGGATACGGCAATTATGTTTATGTGGCTACATCCAGAGGTCTTGTAGTTCTGGAAATGACAAATGACGGTACTATTAAAACTAAAACCGTTACCACTGCAAACCTCGATTCCATGGAGATAAATAACGGATATTTGTATCTGTCAGAGGGCAGCAAATTGAAAATCTATGATCTTCAATCTCCGCTTAGTCCTACACTCGTGTACACATCAGGAAGTGGCTACAAATTCAACTATATTCACCTCCGCCCCGGAAAAATGTATGCAGGTACTTCCACTGGCGTATCAGTATATAATGTTTCGGGAATTGAAATCACTGAAACAATAACCCCCGGAACCGAGGAAACTGTAAAGGCAATCACATACAGAAAAAATCTGGAGGGAATTGAAGGTATCACAGATATATGTGCAGAAGATAACTATCTTTTTGCACTTACTGGTTCAAATGTGATTAATGTCGTACGTTCCGATACCTTGGAGAAGGTAACAGAGATTTATAAGCAAGAAAACGGAGCAAAGCTTGCTATCACGGATTTCTACACTGAAAGCGGTTGGCTCTATGTTTCCTATGACGGAGCTCTCAGAAAATACATGATTTCTGACATAGAGAAAGGGAAAATGCCGTCACAGCAGGCAGTTTCACCAATCTATTCTGATATGACAAAGGACGTAGCCTCCCATATTGTACATTCAGATAAATACGTCTTTGTAGCAGCAACGGAGTCTCCATACGAGTATTTAGCGAATAGTAAAATATTTGTTTTTGATAAAGTCACAGGAGAGTATTTAACCTCTATATCTTTGGATACAGGAAACGATAACTATGATGCGGCAGTGAGAAACATGTGGACATACGGCGACCAGCTCTATGTTACATGGAACAACGCAAAGGGAAATAAGCGAGACACGGAAAGTCTAGCATGTCTAATGCCTGACCGTGCAACCCGATATCAATCTCCTTTGATTAGATATAATATTTCAAGTATAGCTTACGGTGCTACTCTTTCACCGGTAGTTGTTGACAGCAACATTGTCCTCACAGAGATGTCACATCCTTATAACCTGGGCGGAAATTCTTATTATGATGAAGAAAATAAGATTCTCTATCAGGGGGTGTATACCGGGACTAAAAAACAGTGCTACAAGACATATGATGTTTCAACCGGTACGCCAAAGCTTGGTCTAATATGGCAGAATGGCTCGTACGATTGTGTAAGCTTTTATGTGAAAGATGGCTACCTTTATGAGATCCTTCATAATAATGCGGGATTGACACTTTCAGGAACAACAACTCAAACGTACAATAAGGTCTTAAAGTATAAACTTCCTAAGATAACAGGGACATCAGGAGAAAAAATTGACCTTACTCCGCATCTCGTTGGGTCATACCAGACCACTGTTTACGGCAACAGTGCAATCAGTTCCGTAGCAGTTTTAAATGCAGATTTGTATATTGGAACAACCAATGGTATAGAAATCGTTGATAACTCACAGATGACTCTTAAGACATCTATTACCGATATTGGTACTGTATACGGACTTAAGCTTGAAGGCAATCTTCTTTTTGCAAATACCTCACAAGGTATCTATCTGTATGATGTTTCAGGAGAGGCGCTCCTTCTTGACCAATATGGATCGTCTGTAAGGTCATTATCAGTTGACTTAGCTGATAATAAGATTTATACAACGACATCCAGAGCTAAGGGTTATGGACAGATTCTCAGCTATGATAAAGAAAATTTTGCTATAAGCGATTTCAGCGGTCTTATTCTGGAGAATATTGATTACTCTAAAACCAAGGTAAGCGAGAACTATGTTTTCGCTTATAAGAAGAACGCAGAAAATATAATTTATGTTTATAACAGATCAACAGGTCTTAAGATAGGGGAGATAGATACAGAATCTGTTGTACCCCCGAATCTTGCAATATATGGCAAATGCTTCTATACGTTCAGTGGTACTAAATTAAACGTATATAATATTCCTAGTGAATCCTCGAATCTATCCTCATTGTTGGTAACAAGCACTGATTTATCAAACAATATAACAGGACTTTGCTTTAAGGATGATTTGTTATATGTAGCAACAGAAAGTGGTATCGTTGTTTTGAATATAGCGTCAGCCTCATCCGGCACGCTCAAAAACGTAACAACGATGGCATCTGGCAAAAAAATTACTGCACTTACTCAACAGGGTAACTATTTGTATGCAACCACAAGCGACAAAAATCTCTTCCTATACAATGTAGATAGTTATACAACAGCAGCACAGGCAACTGTTGAGTCGTCAGATGTTGTGACAGATATAGCAGCTTCGTACAACGGCGTTTTCTGCCTTACGGATAAAGGCGATGTTTTAAGCTATGTACCTGATGCTGATATTGTTGTAAAATACAATGTTGATATAAAGACCCCGGTAGAAAAGACTCTGTCAGAAGTTGTCAATGAAAAAGGCTTCCCCAGTGCTAAGTACAAGGAAAAAATATATTCAACTCACAGCTATGTATCCTGTAACGACAATTACGTTGTGACATCAGGAACAGGCGGTATAAATATTTATAATAGGAGTATGAAACTTGTTAATAGTATCTCTGCATCCAGTGCAGGTAAGCCGTATATCTTCGGTGACAAAATGATAGCATTGGTTGGCGGCAAAATTGTTTCCTACGATTTGTCCGATATCAGTGGGGAGCTTGCAGGCACAGAACTTGCAACACTCAGCTCAGGAGAAATCAGTGCAGATTCATCAAAGATAGCTGCATATAGTAAATCTGCAGGTACTATTGGAGTATATTCGCACAGTGGAACACTGGTTGGCACGCTTACAGATTGTCCAACCGATGCTACAAAGATATACTATAAAGACGGCTTCGTGTACTGCATAAGTACAACCACCGTGAGGCTTTATGATGTAAATAGCTTAAGCGGTGGTAATACGATTGCTGCAGAAACTGTCCTCAGAGCGACCTTCTCGACAGCAACTCAAATCTCATCGGTAGAGGCAGTTGGAGATTATCTGTATGTAGCGACAAACAATGCTGGTGCTGCTGCCAACAAAATATTCACATACGATTTGTCAGCGGCTAAAGCAGGAACAGCTTCTGCTCCTTCACCGGTAAACCTTTATAGTTCAATTTCTGCTAATAAAGGCGGTAAAATAAGTGCGTTTGCAAGACGTGGTGATTTCATTATAGCAAATGCACAGGATGCAGGCGAATTACAGATTATAAATATTAAGGGCAGAAAAGCCCCATATCGTGAAAGCTATGTTTTAAAAACAAGTGAAGATTCAGCATCTTTCAGTGATATTGCAGTGTCGACAGACAGAATTTACGCAATTTCCTCAACAGGAGGACTTGTCATATACGACTACAACGCAGTTGATATAGCATCACTTCAGCTTGTGGCTAGCGGTAAAGATAAGGCTGCAAGAGTGAGAATATATAATGAAAGCGGTGCTGCAGTTGAAGGAACCTTAATTATAGCAGCGTACAGTGAAGACGATTCAAATAAGCTGATTGATTTGGAAAGTGTTGCTGTTACTGCACAGACAGGTTTAGAAACCATAGCTGAAACACCTGCATTAGATTTGGAAGATTACACTGATGTAACCCTTAAGGCATTCTTGTTTGAGGGAGTACAGACACTTAAACCTCTGTGCGAATACACACAGAATGTAAAGCTTTCAAACCTAGGTGAAGTTACAATCTATGTAAATCCGAAGAGTGCGTCAAATACTGAGGATGGTAGCAGTGAAAATCCCTTTAAGACAATTGAGGCTGCTAAGGAATATGTAAGAACAATAAACACACAAATGTCAGGAGATATAACAGTTGTATTGGCTGACGGAAGGTATGAGCTTACAGAGCCTCTTAAGTTTGATGAAAAGGATAGCGGCTTTAACGGACACAAGGTTATTTATAAAGCTGCAAATGGTGCAACACCTATTCTTTCGGGCGGTAGACAGATTACAGGCTGGACTCTTCACGACAGAGAAAATAATATATACTCTGTATCTGTTCCCGGACTTAAGACACGTCAGCTTATTGTAGACGGCAATCCCGCAGTAAGAGCAAGAAGCGAGGGCGGACTTACCAATGCAAGCCACGATAACGGCGAACTTGGTATCTACTGCTATGACCCTTCAATAGCTGACTATAAGAACATTAAGGATTTAGAGCTTGTTTTCTACGGTTCATTTTTCAGCAGAAGAATTGGTGTTGATGCAGCATATAAGCTTGACAGCAGCGGAAAAACACTCCTGGCCCTTACCAGACCTTTCTGGCAGACATCAACAGACGATGCAGCATACATTCTTCCTTCATTCTATGAAAATGCATACGAACTTTTGGATAAAGAGAACGAATTTTACCTTGATTCTGCTGCCGGAATGCTCTATTATAAGCCAAAACAGGGTGTAAATATAGAAAATTCAAATATTATTGCACCAATTTTAGAAGAAATACTTGCAATTGAAGGCTCAAGCTATTATAATAGAGTTATGAACTTGGAGTTTTCTGGAATAAAGTTCACAGATACCACATGGCTCAGACCTTCTAACGAGGGTGGTTTCTATCCTAAGCAGGCTGGATATTACGGCGTTCCCAATGATTTCTCGATTGATGTATTTACAAGCATTTTTGAAGCTGTGATTTCTATGAAGCTGGCAGAGAATATTACTGTTTCCTCCTGCGAAATTGTAAATGCGGGCGGTAATGGTATAAGAATTATTGAAGCTGCAAGCGATATTGAAATTGTCGGAAACAAGTTTGAGGATATTTCCGGCGGCGGCATCTACATAGGTGAGGTAAATCGTTCTGATGCAAACCCCTGGGATGCAAGAAGAAAAATTTCGGATATTACAGTAAGCAATAACTATATAAATAATATTGCAAGGGAGTATTATTCCTCCTGTGCACTGGCTTTGGGTACGGGGCAGAATGTGAAAATAACAAATAATGAGATTTCCAATACCCCCTATACAGCTATTCATATCGGTTGGGGATGGGATAATACTCGTTATACAAAGAATCTTACGGGACTTAATCTGTCTTCAAACTATATCCACGATGTTATGCAGCTTTTGGGAGACGGCGGTGCCATATATGCAACAGGTATAACCCTGGCAGATAAGGACGAAAATCCCAACATAATCTCTCAAAACTATATAGAGAGGGTAGACGGCAGTATAATATTCGCAGGTTCGGCAATTTACTTAGATACAGGTGCTTCGGGATATCTTATTGATAGAAACGTAGTAGACCTTAATGAAAACAACAGTGCATGGATACCCAGATGGGGTAGTGCTGTATCGTCCAATAACCGTTTCGAAAATAATTACACCTCAACGGCGAGGGGTACTGGTATTGCAACAAATACAACCGTTGTCACAAATGGTGTATGGCCCGCTGCTGCTGTAACAATAAAAAATGAAGCCGGTCTTACAGATGAGTATAGTTATTTAAAACAATAATATAAAGCGACATGAAAGGAAGTAATCAAAATGTTAAAGTGTGCAATCGTTGGTCTTGGCGGTCTTGGTAAAAAGCATCTTGGTAACATTCTTGCTATGACTGACAAGGTGGAGCTGGTAGCCCTTTGCGACGTAGAGAAGGACGCTCTCAAAGGTGCAACTAAGACGAATCTCGGCGAAATCAAAACAGATATCGATTTGTCTAAGTACCGTTTCTATACAGATGCAGAGGAAATGATGGATAAGGAGGAGCTTGATTTTGTAATCACAGCACTTCCCACATACCTCCACGAAAAGTATGCTGTTATGGCTATGGAAAAGGGTCTTCATACTTTCTCAGAAAAGCCTATGGCAAGAAATTCCGAAGCAGCTCAGAGAATGATAGAGGTTTCAAAGAAAACTGGTAAGAAGCTTATGATAGGTCAGTGCCTCAGATTCAGCAATCCTTATAAGACTCTTAAGGATTATTATGAAAACGGCAAGCTGGGTAAGCTTCTCAGAGCTAACTTCCACCGTTTCAGCTTAGTTCCCGTATGGGGCTGGCAGCACTGGTATGAAGATTATGAGAAGAGCGGCTGCTGTGCAATGGACCTCCATGTACACGATGTTGACATTATAAACTGGATCTTCGGAAGACCTAACAAGGTTTCCTCTATTGCTACACATGACAGAACAAAGTTCGATTCAATCTCTACAAGATATTTCTATGACAATCTTTGCGTTACTGCTGATTGTGACTGGGGCTTCAGCGAAAGCTTCGGTTTCCGCCGCGGTTATGTAGCAAACTTTGAAAAAGGTACTCTTGAGATGAAGGATTCAGGCGAAGTATTCATCGCTCCTATGGATGGTGAAGCATACAAGCTTGACCTTGAAGCGGTTGACCCCTACGTTGCAGAAATGAAGGAATTCATAGCAGCAATTGAAGAAGACCGTGATGTAAGAGTTCTTGTTCCCGACAGCACAAAGCAGAGCGTGGATATGGTTCTTGCAGAAATCGAATCCGCTGAAAAAGGCGAAGCAGTAGCTTTATAATTTTTAAAATGTATTTATCCTCTTTTTAGGGGTGAATAAATAAATTAATAACTGCATTATGCAGAAAAAAAGAAAGGGTGTAAAAAAATGAAAAAAGCAAGTAAACTATTGGCACTTCTTATCGCCGTGCTGATGGTAGCATCAATCCAACTGCCTGCGATGGCTGTTGAAATTGGCGATAAGGTAGAGAACATTCCCACATTGAGCATTCATTCAAGTGTGGCGAATTCATCTCAGATGATGGCAGAAAATGACAAGTACATTTTCGTTGCAATCGGTTCTAAGGGAAATGATTTTAGAACTGATTCAGCTATCAAGGTTTATAGCAAAGCAACAGGTGAACTCATCAGAACAATCGAATTACAAGCAAGTGGCGTTACCCTTTACGTTCCTGTGAGAGATATGTATGTCAAGGATGACGTGCTCTTTGTAGCATGGGGTCATGCTGTTTCGGCTGATGGTTCGGCAGCAAGAGCGCTGGTGTCGTCTAACAGTTATACATCTCCCCTTATAGCATATGACGTAGCTAATGTTACTGCAGATGCAGCACCTAAGCAAATAGTTACAGATAGAAGTAACGCTTATCTTGCTACCCATGCACCATTCAACTGGGGCGGTATCGCATATCTTGATGAAGACACTAGCACTCTTTACGGAAGCAAGGTTGTAGACAAGAGTACCGGAACAAGACATTATACAGCTTTTACAACCAGTGAAATAAAAACTGAATTAGGAAAGACAACTGTTCCTGCTGGTATTACGATAACAAAGAAGTTCAAAAATACCGACGCTGCATCATTGAATACAGCTCAATTTATGGTTAAGGACGGTTGGTTCTTCGAGGTGCTTCAGGAAAAAGGCGGTCTTGTAGGTACTAATACTGCTAACACTCTCAATACAAATAATCAGGTTCGTGTTTACGACATAAGAAGTTTTACTCCCTCAAATAGTTCACCTGATATAAAAGGCTTACTTAGAGGTACATATACCACAGCTACCACAGGTAATGTTGCAATCAGAGATATTGAAGTTGTTGGCAACTATATGTATGTTGCAACACAGAATGGTATCGAGGTTGTTGATCTTGCTCCTGCAAAGAGTGCAACCACAAACACAACTCTTACAGCTGTAACAACAGTATCTGAAGCAAATATCGGCGGTGTTGCAGACATTGATGCAATTGGCAACTATTTATTCGCAGGTTACACAGGTCCTCAGTATTATGGATCATATGGTTCTGCCAGCGAGGCAGGTGCTTTAGTTGTTTACAATATAACAACTCCTAATGCACCCGCTAAGGTTGCTGAAAAGTCAGTTGAATATGGTGTAGTAGAAATGTCAGTAGACGAGGCTAACAGCGTAGTTTATGTTCTTAACGACGTTTCGGGACCTCCTGCTATGACTGCATTCAGCTACAATCTCGATGCTGGTGAGGAAGAAGAGTTTGAATTCACAGCAATTAAGCTTGGTGATAACAAAACACTTACTGCAGGTATATTTGATATCTCCGTAGAGCTTACAAATCCTGATGTTGTAACAGGTACTGTTATCTGTGCCGTTTACGAAGGAGATAAGCTTGTTAATGTTTTCGTAAATGACGAGTATGCAGGTGAAACTTCAGTTCTTATGGCAGAAGATTATACAGTATCTGGAACAGTTACTGAAATTAAGGCTATGTTCCTTGACAGCTTGACAGGTGAGCTTAGACCTCTTATTCCTTCAATTTCTATCAGCAAATAATTTCAACTAGGATGTGAAAAAAATGTATAAATTCCCAATAGGAGCAATGGTTGACTCTTTTAAGCTTCCCACTAAGGAAGCAGTTAAAAGAGCAGCAGAAATAGGTGCAAAGGGTCTGCAGATGTATTCCACAACAGGGGAAAACTCACCCGAAAACCTTGTTGGCTCAAAAAGAAAAGAGCTTTTGGACTACGTAAAATCTCACGGTTTGGTATTTTCCGCAATCTGTGGCGATCTGGGTATGGGCTTTATCGACCGTGAAAAGAACCCCGAATTGATTGAAAAATCAAAGAGAATTATGGATTTGGCAAAGGATCTTGAATCAGATGTTGTTACTACACATATCGGTGTGGTACCTGCTGATAAGAACCACGACAGATATAAGATTATGCAGGAAGCCTGCCATACTTTAGCTGAATTTGCAGATAGCTTAGATGCACATTTTGCAATTGAAACAGGACCTGAAACAAGCGCTGTATTAAAGGAATTTCTTGATTCGCTCGGCTCAAAAGGTGTTGCGGTTAATTTAGACCCTGCAAATCTTGTAATGGTAACCGGTGACAACCCAGTTACCGCTGTGCATAACTTAAAGGATTATATCGTGCATACCCATGCAAAGGATGGCAACAAGCTTTGCGATAAGAATCCCGAATATGTTTACGGAATAATTCAGGCTCCGGAAGATGTAAAGAATGTAAGAAGCTTTGAAGAAGTTCCCTTGGGAACAGGAAGCGTACCTTTTGCCGATTATTTAAAAGCTCTTGAAGAAATCGGTTACAAAGGATTTTTGACAATTGAAAGAGAATGCGGAGCAGAGCCTGAAAAGGATATTGTTACTGCGTATGATTTCTTAAATAAAGTAATCGGTGAAAACTGATTTAGAAAGAGGTTGATTTTATGAAAAAGTTAAGACTCGGTATGGTTGGAGCAGGAAATATTGCAAAAGCGCATCTTGATTCTTATATGAGCAATCCGAATGTTGAAATTGCGGCAATATGCGATTTTAACGAAACAACTCTTAATGCAACTGCAAATAAATATAAAATAGAAAAAACATTTCTTTCCGAAAAAGAAATGCTTGAAAATGTAGAACTTGATGCTGTTGACGTCTGCGTATGGAACTGTTCACATG
>JAZLEL010000090.1:0-2027 GCA_045615265.1 Clostridia bacterium
CCCGAGCAGGCACAGGAGAGATTTGGTTATCTCCTTAATGCATTCCGCTTTGGCACTCCTCCTCACGGCGGACTTGCTTACGGTCTTGACAGAATAGTTATGCTTATGGCAGACTGCGAATCAATCCGTGATACAATTGCATTCCCCAAGGTTAAAGATAGCGGCGAGCTTATGATTCAGTCACCTGACGTGGTTGATAATAAGCAGCTTGACGAGCTTGGCTTAGCGATTGTTAATGGTGTAGACAGACACGCGACAGAAGAATAATCACAAAACTATTTCATTAAAAAAAGGAGGTGCGGTATGTCTGCAACAGTAAAATATGTTGAGCCGGATTCCATTGCCGAGGAAATCGGTCTTGAACCGGGTGACATTATTGAGAAAATCAATGATATTGAAATCAAGGACGTGCTTGACTACCGCTTCCTTATAAATGATGAATTTATTACCCTGACAGTAAAAACCAAACAGGGTGAGATCGTTGAGGTAGATATTGAAAAGGATGCCTATGAGCCACTGGGGGCAGAGTTTGAAAACTCCCTTATGGACAAACCTCTCCACTGCACAAATAAGTGTGTATTCTGCTTCATAGACCAGCTTCCCAAAGGAATGAGGGAAAGCCTTTATTTCAAGGATGATGATACCAGACTTTCGTTTTTTCAGGGGAATTATGTAACCCTTACAAATCTTAGCGATGATGAAATAGACAGAATTATAAGGCTGCACATAAGCCCCATAAATATTTCTGTCCATACAATGAATCCCGAGTTAAGGGTTAAAATGCTGAAAAATCCCAAGGCTGCACTCCTCCCCGAAAGAATGCAAAGGCTTTGTGATAACGGCATAATAATGAACTGCCAGATAGTTTTATGCCCAGGATATAACGACAAAGATGAGCTTTCCTACACGATTTCTGAATTATATAAAATGAATGAATGTGTGAAAAGCGTTTCTGTCGTACCGATAGGTCTCACAAAGCACCGTGATGGATTATGTAAAATGGAGCCTGTTACAAAAGAGGCTTCCCTTCAAATCATAAGGGAGATAGAAACGTGGCAGGAAAAGGCACGAAAAGAGATTAATGTGGGCTTTGTATATGCATCCGATGAGATATATCTTAAAGCAGGGCTTCCTATCCCCGACAGCGAGAGCTATTACGGATTTCCCCAAATTGAAAACGGAGTGGGAATGATAGCAAGCCTTAAAGAAGAGCTTCTCGATGCATTAGAGAAAGCTCCCGAAGTGGACAAGAAACGCACCGTTACAATGGTGACAGGTGTTTGTGTTTATGAAACAATGTGCTCTTTGGCACAATTAGTGAATGAAAAATTTCCCGATATTAAAATAAATGTAGAAAAAATTATAAATAACTTTTTTGGCGAACAAATCACCGTGTCAGGTCTTTTATGCGGTTGCGATATAATAGAGCAGCTTCATGGAAAAGAGCTTGGTGATGTACTTATAGTAACAAAAAATATGCTTCGTGACGGCGAAAATGTTCTTCTTGATGACGTTACAACTGACGACATTGAAAAAGAGCTTAACACAAAAATCATTGCGGTCGGCGATGACGGATATGAGCTTTTGGACGCAATTTTAGGAGTTGATATGTGATGACAAAAAAATTATTAGTTTTATTATTTACTATTTTTTCTTGTTTGACAATAAACGCATATGCGGCTGATTATGCAAATATCCCCGCCTGCTCCGTTACATTAAGCGGTCAGAATGTGGATAACAGTTTCAGACAGTATCCCCTGCTTCAGTTCCGTGATATTGTTTACTTTCCTATGACATATCACGATTGCCGTTTTTTGGGAGTTTCTACTGACTGGAACGGGGTTACAAATACTCTCACAATAACAAAGGAGAATATTTCGGGTGCATACCGTGACTACAACTGGGAATGGAAAAATTCAAAAAGCAACAAAATAGATATATGTAAATTTAATATTATTGTAAATGGGAATGTTATTGACAATTCCAAAGAGGAATATCCGCTTATAACATTCCGCGATGTTACCTAT
>JAZLEL010000091.1:0-13430 GCA_045615265.1 Clostridia bacterium
TTGTCGGATTTGTTCGCCCAAGTCATAGTTTTCGATATCTGTTACAATCTGTTGAGCAGAAAGCTTAGACAAAAGGATTGTATTTGTCGCAAGCTTTGAAAGACGATTGGTTTCTTCAATGATAATTTTAAGATACTCCTCCCTCTCCAACTCCGACAAATTCCTATCCAGAAGCAATTCTGCAAAACCGTTTATCGATGCAATAGGTGTCTTAAACTCGTGAGAATATCTGTTTACAAAGTCGTTTCTGAGGATTTGCACGCTTTTAAGTTCCTCACACATTTTGTTGAAATTTTCGTAAACTCTTGCCAATGAATCTTTCTTACGTACAGGTATTTTATAACTAAAATCACCTTCCGCAAGGTGCTGTATTCCCTCGGAAAGAATTCTGATTTCCTTTTTGCGGCTTCTGTAAAACACTATACTCATAGGCACAAGAACGAGCAACATAAACGCAAGCGTTCCCACAACCTCGAAGGACGCACTGATATATGTCCCCTTGACATTGAAAATATCATTTACAAGCCACGTCATAAAAAAGTAGCTTAAAGCCGCTACAACTACAACTGTGATTGATGCTATAAGAAATGGCGGGACTATTGTGTTTCTGTATTTAGAAATTTCGTGTTTTTTCACAGCTTGCCAATTCCTTTCACTCCCGATTTTTGGGTACAGATACTCTGTACCCCAGTCCTTTTATAGTCTGGATATTTATCTCGGGCATATTTTTTAGTTTGCTTCTTATCCTGCTGATATGGGTTTTAATGGTTTCCTCCCCGCTTTCGCTGGATATTCCCCATACCGAGTTTAAAATCTGCTCCTTTGAAAATATCTGTTCAGGATAAGAAAGAAGTTTAAACAGAAGGTCAAATTCCTTTTTCGGCAGTTCGATATATTCACTATCCGAATAAACTGCATACTTTTCAGAATCCACAGTTATTTGCCCGATATTGATTTTCTTTTCGTGATTTATATTGGCACGCCGCAAAAGTGCCTTGACACGCCACAAAAGCTCAGCACTGCTGAAAGGCTTTGTCATATAGTCATCTGTTCCCAGGTCAAAGCCCTTCTCCATATCATTTGATGCTTCCTTGGCAGTTAAAAACAAAAACGGTGCCTGAAAGCCCTCCGCCCTCAGCGTTTTTAAAAGCTCGTATCCATCCATATTGGGCATCATAATATCAGAAATTATTAAATCGATTCCGCCTTTATGTATAATTTTAAGTGCCTCTTCCCCGTCACACGCAGTAATGACACTATAATAATCCTTTAGTCGTGCCGAGGTAAGAAGTCTCATACTTCTGTCGTCTTCCACAACAAGTATTGTTGCCATTTTCATCACCCACGTTCCATTAATTTTCAAAGGTTCCAACTACACATACATTGTTTTCTTTGTTTTTTAAATGCACGTAGTACCCGTTTTCTATCTCCTTCACGCATACTGAAAGTTCCTCTCCAAGATATGCCTGATTAGGATAGAAAATTTTAATATTTTTAATTTCAAAATCAAAGGGCAATGCATCCATCAAAAGCTCCGCACCCTTTTGGTTATTGAGATGCTTGTTTGTATCTATCTCTTTATTTGAAACACGGATTGTGTATTTTTCCTGTGTATCTTCACAGATTTCGGGGCGGATATATGTGAAAAAGTCATCGCCGAAATCATAACACTCGTACGATTTTACCATTTCGGCGGGAACACGGACAAGCCTCTTTTTCTCTGTATTAAAAAGGCACCAGTTTGCTATGCTTTTTGCCACGATTTCGCCGTTTTGGCTAATGGTACAGCCACGCTCTGAAACGACTCCTCGCATATTCTTAACCGCCGTGAATACCTCAAGAGGAAAGTGTGTGCTTACCGGTTTTTCAAAGCAAATATTTATCCCCTGCAAGAGCCATGCTACACTCTTTTCACGCAGCACTTCTATGCCAAATCCGCATTCTTCTGAGTTACGGATTGCAGCCTCCTGCACAGCATCGAGCACGGTGCTCGTTTTCACCGTGTCGAAATCTTTATAGTCACAATATCTGATGTCGTAAATATATTTATACATATTTTCCTCCGGTATAAAATGAGTAGTTTACTGTAACCCCATATAATTTCAGTGAAGCGTAATATATATATCGAAATTATAGCATGATGTGCAGAAATAGTCAATTTACAAATGGAAATTTAATGCATTCTTCATCATCTGTCACGTCACTTTTACATATAAAAAAGGTGCATATCCCTAAAATGAGATATGCACCTTTTTTGCATTAAATTTACATAAGTTTAAGATAAAGCTCTTTTATTTCTTCAACGCTTGTTTCTCTGGGATTGCCGGGACGGCAAGCATCGTCAAATGCGGATTGTGCCAAAAAGTCGATATCTTCCATCTTTACGATTTCCTTAAGGTCAGCAGGGATACCAACATCGGCTGATAACTTCTTAACTGCATCAATTGCTGCTTTTCTTGCGTCTTCCAATGTCATAGCATCAACACCGTCTACACCCATAGCCTTTGCAATATCTCTGTACTTCTCCCCTGTTGCAGGAGCGTTATATTCCATAACTGTCGGGAGAATAATTGCATTTGCAACACCGTGAGCTGTGTCATAAAGAGCACCCAAAGGATGAGCCATTGAATGCACAATACCAAGACCTACATTTGAAAAGCCCATACCTGCAATATACTGACCGAGTGCCATACCTTCTCTTCCCTCATCAGTGTTATCTACTGCACCACGGAGGCTCTTTGCAATAATTTCAATAGCCTTAATATGGAACATATCACTCATTTCCCATGCGCCCGCAGTAATATAGCCTTCAATTGCGTGAGTAAGTGCATCCATACCTGTTGCAGCGGTTAAGCCCTTTGGCATAGTTGCCATCATATCGGGGTCTACAACCGCAACAACGGGGATATCGTGTACATCAACGCAAACCATTTTACGGTTTTTCTCAGCATCAGTTATAACATAGTTAATTGTTACCTCCGCTGCTGTACCTGCTGTTGTTGGAACTGCTATAATAGGTGTGCATTTATTTTTAGTAGGAGCAACGCCCTCTAATGAACGAACATCGGCAAATTCAGGGTTTTCGATGATAATACCGATTGCTTTTGCAGTATCCATTGAAGAACCGCCACCGATTGCCACGATGCAGTCTGCCCCGCTTTTCTTAAATGCTTCAACGCCTGATTGAACATTTTCAATTGTTGGATTAGCTTTAATTTCGCTGAAGATTTCATAAGCTATGCTTGCATTATCAAGAATATCTGTAACTTTCTTTGTTACACCAAATTTTATAAGGTCAGGATCTGAGCATACAAAAGCCTTTTTAAAGCCTCTTGCTTTGATTTCGGTTGCAATTTCCTTTATTGCACCTTTGCCATGATAACTTGTTTCGTTGAGCACGAATCTGTTTGCCATTTTACACATCTCCTTCTAAAATTATTTATTTCTGTGAGGTTGATATTTTGGGATTTAACCAATCTAAGTTCCTCTGTTATCAGCATATCATATATCTCTTAAAATTTCAATCCCCGCCGTGGTTTTAAAAGGAAAAAATATTGGGGTAACTATTGTTATTGGTATTTCAGTATATTGAAATCTGTAATGACTTATGGTATAATCTTATTAAACAGATACACAGAATTATAGTCAAGCTATGAGGTAAAATTATGACTGCAAAATTATTTATTCAGGCAATAACCAAGATGGCATTGGGTTTTGTATCGTTAGGAATATTAATATTTTTACCTGCGGGTACGCTGTTCTTTTCAAATGGCTGGCTTTTAATGGCGGTTTTATTTGTTCCGATGTTTTTTGCAGGTATTATTATGATGATAAAAAGTCCTGAGCTTTTAAAACGCCGCCTGAATGGCAGAGAGCAACAAAAAGAGCAAGGTTTTATTGTTATGTTAAGCGGGCTTATGTTTATGTCGGGATTTATTGTTGCGGGGCTGGATTTCAGGTTTGGCTGGAGCAATCTGCCAAAGGGCATTATTTTCCTTGCCGTTTTGATTTTTCTTCTGGCATATCTTCTCTATGCGGAGGTTATCAGGGAAAATACATTTCTTTCCCGCATCATAGAGGTACAGGAAAACCAAAAGGTTATTGATACGGGTATTTATGGTATTGTGCGGCACCCTATGTATGCTTCCACCATATTTTTGTTTTTATCAATGCCTGTTATTCTAGGCTCGATTTATTCGTTTTTGATTTTCCTTGCATACCCTATCATCATTGCAAGAAGAATTAAATACGAGGAAGAATTTCTTGAAAAGGAGCTTTTGGGCTACTGTGAATATAAAGAAAAGGTAAAATACCGCTTGATACCTCTTATATGGTAGTTAAGAAGTTTTAAAAACAGTTGTTGCGCGGCGGTAAACGGATAGTGGATTGAGCTTGTCGCATTGGATATATATACTATCTCCGGGAGGTGGCAGAAATGGATTTATCAAAGACAGGAAAACTGATTGCCCAGTTAAGACGTGAAAAGGGACTTACACAGAAAAATGTAGCAGATAGCCTTGGCATCTGTCCGAAAACCGTTTCAAAATGGGAAACGGGACACGGATTTCCTGACGTGAGTCTTATCTTAGGGCTTTCAAAAATTTTTCAGGTTGATATATCAAAGCTGCTTGATGGCGAAATGCCGAAAATAAAACCGGAGGCTGGTAATGTGAAAAGGACAAAATTTTATGTTTGTGAAAAATGCGGAAACTTACTTACAAGTGTAGGAAATGCCGAAATTGTGTGCTGCGGCAGAAAGCTCTCCCCTATGGTAGCGAAAGAGCCTGACGAAGCACATAAGCTGGATTTCAAAAAAACCGAAGACGAATACTATATTACTTTTACGCACCCCATGACAAAGGAACACTATATCTCCTTTGTTTCTTACGTACGCTTTGACAGAGTCCTCACCGTAAGGCTTTATCCCGAGCAGGGCGGCGAACTGAGATTCCCCCGGATGCGTGGCGGAAAAATGTATTATCATTGCAACACGCACGGACTCTTTGAAATAAAAATTTAAGGGTGACATTTATGAAAAGCTTTTTATGTATTGTATTGGTGCTACTTTGCATTGTAATTACTTCTTGCAGAAAAGATAAAGGCAGCAGCACTGACAGCTCAGCCAACATTATCGTTAATGGGGGATCCCTCCCCAAAAAGACAAGCAGATTCTCCTTTATTGCAGGTCCGGCAGGAGAAGCAAAATTGCAGCGGAGAGCCTTTCAAGGCTTGGCTATACCGATGTAAAGGAATTCGGGGGCATTATTGATTGGCCTTATGAGGTAGAGAAATAATACCCTCCTCCGTTATTTGAGTATGTTAAACATAAGGAGGCTGTCTTAGTATGAAAAGGAATGTTTTTAGATTTATTCTATTTCTTTGCTACTGTATACCATTTGTGTTTTTAGCTATGAATGAAGATGCAACAACGGGAACATTGTGGTTTTACTTGATTATGCTTTTAGGTTTTTCCGTTTTATGTTATATTTGTATCAAGACAAAAAATTACGGAATTATTTTCATTGGAAACATCGCAAGTTTTATCTCATCGTGCATATTTTCGCTTATCTTCTGCACGGACAAATGGGAATATTATTTTAAGCCTTTCCTGCCTAATCAGCTTATTATATTTGAAACTGCAATTGTTTTCCTTTTTCAAATAATTTTTGTTGTTTCTAATATACGAAAACAAAAAAGGTGAATAAAATATGAAAAAATTACTTACGATTTTTACAATTTTAATATCGGCTTTATTAGTACTTTACATACTATATTTTGTCGGAACAGGATTTACGAAAAGGTATGATGTTTGCTTACATAATTATTCTGTTTCCGAGGATGGAACACAATTAACCTTCACCACAGGAATTTATTCCTCTATGGGATTTACAAGAGGTTTTAAGGATGACGGCGGCGGGGTTAAGCCGCATTATCTGACATTCTATTCTACATTTGGCGGACTTAATAGTACGCTTGGAGCGAAAGACGAGTTTGTATTATCACTTGACAAAGATGACAGTGAAATATATTTTGCGGACATAGGCGGCGGGTATAAGCTTGTTTTGAAAAAGAATCCTGAAACCGGCGTATGGGAAGAACCGACAAATATTCCTTGAGCGGAAGGTATTATAACACAAAAGTTTCTCTTATACTATTGGGTAGGCTTAATGAAATTGGAGGGTGCATTATGGCAAAAAGAAAAATATTTATATGTTTAACAGTAGTTCTAATCCTAATCATTACGGGGATGCTTTGCACCCATTTTCTAAGAGATGGTCGTATTCAGTCGGATATTGATGTAAAATTTTGCAGTGATTATCAAAACTTAATATTAGGTATGCTCAACAGAAGCATACAAACCGAAGAGGTTGCTATACATAAGTATGACACTGAGAACACCAGGTATGGCTTCCGTTTGGTTGAACTTTACCCCTATAATTCTTATTTGAAGCACAATAAATTTAACGACATTATCCTTCTTCTTGACCAGGTCTCAGGCTGTGATGCATACAATGATATTGATATGAACAAGGAATTGTATGATAAACTGAATTCCCTCGGTCAGGCAGTTTTCAGCAGGCCTCAAGCGTATACGGAAGAAATGCTTGAGGAAACATGGGAAGTATTGAGCGATGCGGTGGATTTTAATGTAAAATAGGGGGATTTCCTATGACTGGTATGAGTAATTCCGTTGTCACTGTACAATTTTCTATTGCATAAAACAAAATAATGTGATATAATTAATATAAAATATAAGAAGCGGGAGCTTGTAATACAAGCTGAGAGGAAGGTATGACCTTCGACCGAGAACCTGATTTGGATAATGCCAACGTAGGGATGCCTGAACAATGAGTTTAGGAATAACAAAGTTTAATTGGAAGTTACCAAATCGGTAGCTTCCTTTTTTTGTTGCTTTGGAGGTGAATATAGTGGTAAAAATCAACGGAGAAAACTTTGATGTTGCAGGTCTAAGCATAGAAAAGTATTTAGTAGATGCAGGATATGACGTAAAGCGTGTTGCAGTAGAGGTAAATGGAGATATTCTCCTAAAATCTCAATACAAAAATACATATTTTAAAGACGGCGATAGTGTTGAAGTTGTAAGTTTCGTGGGGGGCGGTTAATATGATACCTGATAAAAACGAATGGATAAAAGCACTTGAAGAAAGGCACGGAAAAGAGTTGCAAGATAAAATTTCTTTATCAACCGTTGCCGTTTGTGGTCTTGGCGGTCTTGGTTCAAATATTGCAATACTGCTTGCAAGGACAGGTGTTGGTAAGTTGATACTGATTGATTTTGATAAGGTTGACATTACTAATTTGCATAGGCAACAATACAAGGCTTGTCAGATAGGTATGTATAAGACCGAAGCTTTGACTTGTAATTTAAAAGAAATTGCACCATATCTTGAAACAGAAATCCATACTGTTCGTATGGATGAAAATAATTATTCCGAGCTTTTACAAAGTGCCGATATAATCTGCGAGGCATTTGATGATGCAGAAGCAAAAGCTAACATTGTCAATTTTGTTTTATCGGAAATGCCAACGAAATATATTGTTGCTGCATCAGGAATGGCAGGTTTGGATAGTGCTAATTCGATTAAAACAAGAAAAATATCAAAACGCTTTTATCTTTGCGGCGATGAAAAAAGTGACGTTCAAGAAGGAATGGGACTTGTAGCATCAAGAGTTTCTGTATGTGCTTCTCATCAGGCAAATACGGTACTTAGAATTATATCAGAAATTTTTGAAGAATAAGGAAGGTTTGTATTATGAATAATGATAAACTTGTAATTGGAGGGCACGAATTTAATTCCCGTTTTATATTAGGTTCAGGTAAATACTCGTTAAATCTCATTGAAGCTGCAGTACAAGATGCCGGAGCTGAGATTATTACACTCGCAGTTCGCAGAGCCAATACAAAAGAACAAGAAAACATACTCGACTATATTCCAGAAGGAATTACTCTTTTGCCTAATACAAGCGGAGCAAGAACTGCCCAGGAAGCAGTAAGAATTGCCGGTCTTGCCCGTGAGCTTGGTTGTGGTAATTTTGTTAAGATTGAAATTATGCGTGACTCAAAATATTTGCTTCCTGATAATCAGGAAACTATAAGGGCAACAGAAATTTTAGCGAGTGACGGTTTCGTTGTAATGCCATATATGTATCCTGACCTAAATGTTGCCCGTGATTTGGCAAATGCAGGTGCGGCGGCTGTAATGCCTCTCGCCTCTCCAATAGGTTCAAACAAAGGTCTTGCAACTAAAGATTTTATTCAGATACTCATTGATGAAATTGACTTGCCAATTATAGTTGATGCAGGAATTGGTAAACCATCTCAGGCTTGCGAAGCTATGGAAATGGGTGCTGCAGCTATTATGGCTAATACTGCACTTGCAACAAGTGGAAATCTGCCACTTATGGCATCTGCTTTCAAGAATGCTATTGAAGCAGGCAGAAAAGCATATTTATCAGGTCTTGGCAGAGTTTTGACTCGTGGTGCATCAGCTTCAGATCCTCTTACAGGATTCATTCGTGATTAGGAGGGAAACTATGGAAAATCAATTCTTTGTTGACTCAGAGTTTTTATCAAAAGAAGCACTCGGCCAAAAGCATCGTATAGAAACAGAACCATCATCCCGTAAAAATCACATGGAATATCTTCCGGGAATGGAGATAATCAAATCCGATGTGTGCAAAAATGTAATGGAACAAATGAATTCTTTTGATTATTCAAAATATACTGCAAAAGATGTAAAAGCAGCCCTTGAACATGATAAATGTACTATTGAAGATTTCAAGGCACTTCTTTCTCCTGCAGCAAAACCTTTTTTAGAGCAACTGGCAGAAAAAGCAAGACTCGAAACAAGTAAACATTTTGGAAATACCGTTTATCTGTTCACTCCGCTTTATATAGCCAATTATTGTGAAAACTACTGTGTTTATTGCGGATTTAACTGTTACAACCATATCAAAAGAATGAAACTTTCTATGCAGCAGATTGAAAAAGAAATGAAAGTTATAGCAGATAGCGGTATGGAGGAAATTTTAATACTTACGGGCGAAAGCCGTGCTCATAGCAACATCGAATATATTGGTGCTGCTTGCAGGCTCGCACGAAAGTATTTCAGAATGGTAGGACTTGAAATTTATCCCGTAAATACTGATGAATATAAATATCTTCACGAGTGCGGAGCTGATTATGTTACTGTTTTTCAGGAAACATACGATACCGAAAAATATGAAAAGCTCCACCTACTCGGGGCTAAGCGTGTATGGCCTTATCGCTTTGACGCTCAAGAGCGAGCACTCATGGGCGGTATGCGAGGTGTAGCATTTTCAGCACTTTTAGGACTTTCAGACTTTAGAAAAGATGCTTTGGCAAGTGCACTTCATGTTTATTTCTTGCAAAGAAAATATCCTCACGCAGAAATGTCGCTATCTTGCCCAAGACTTCGACCTATTGTAAATAACGAAAAAATAAATCCTCTTGATGTTCACGAAACTGAGCTTTGTCAGATTATATGTGCCTACAGAATTTTTCTTCCGTTTGTAGGTATTACTGTATCTTCCCGTGAAAGTGCATCATTCAGAAACGGAATTGTCAAAATTGCTGCAACAAAAGTTTCAGCAGGTGTTTCAACGGGCATCGGTGACCACGAGAGTAAATATACCGGGAAGGAAACTGATGATATTCAGGGGGATGAACAATTTGAAATTGACGATAATCGTAGCCTTGATGCTATGTATAAGGATATTGCAGATGAAGGGTTGCAACCCGTTCTTAACGATTATCTGTATGTGTGAGGTGTAGAGAATGAAAGAATTGAATACAAAACTTTATTTTATAACAGAAAGTACAAATTATGGAGAAGAAGAATTTCTTTTTCGTGTGGAAGAGGCCTTGAAAGGCGGTGCGACACTATTACAACTTCGTGAAAAAGAAAAGACCACAAGAGAATATATAGAGCTTGCGGAGAAGGTTCATAGTATCACAAAAAAATATAATGTACCGCTTATTATTGATGATAGAGTTGATGTGGCACTTGCTATACAAGCAGAAGGTGTTCATGTAGGTCAAAGCGATATGCCCGTCTATATTGCAAGAAAACTTATGGGTGAAGATAAAATTGTGGGTGCGACTACAAAGACAGTTCCACAAGCAAAGGAAGCTTATAAGCAAGGTGCTGATTATCTTGGTGTTGGTGCAATTTATCCCACTACAACAAAAGTAAAGACAGTATTGACTTCTACTGAAACATTAAAAGATATTTGCAATAGCGTTCCTATTCCTGCTAATGCTATCGGCGGACTTAATAAAGACAACATTAATGTTTTGAAAGGAATACCGATTGCCGGAATATGTGTGGTGTCTGCAATTATGAAAGCGAAAAATCCACAAAAAGCAACTACTGAACTTATAGAAAGAGCAAAGGAACTTGGATTATGGTAAAAGGTGCAATTTTTGATTTGGATGGAACGTTAATAGATTCTATGTTTATTTGGGACACTTTTGGGGAGGACTATCTTAAATCATTTGGCATAGAACCGAAGGAAAACCTTGCCGAAGTTTTCAAGACTTTTACGCTCAAGCAAGCTGCAGAATATTATCGTAATCATTATGATATTACGCTTTCCGCCCGTGAAATTGTAGAAGGCATAAATAATATGGTAGCTGAAATATATCGCACAAAAGTAGTTCTTAAACCGGGAATTGCTGATTTCTTAAAAAGATTACATAGCTTGGGTGTAAAGATGTGTGTTGCGACTGTGACGGACAGACCTATTGCAGAAGATGTTCTAAAGCGACTTGGGATGCGTGAGTATTTTTCCGAAATATTCACTTGTGCCGAAGTAGGATTTAGCAAAGAAACACCTGAAATTTATAGACAAGCTCTAAAACATCTTGGAACTGAAAAAACTGAAACAGTAGTTTTTGAAGATGTTCTTCACGCATTGAAAACTGCTAAAGAGGATGGATTTAAGGTTGCGGCGGTTTATGATTCGCACGAGTCAAGGCAAGAAGAAATAAAAGAAATTTCAGATTATTACATAACTGATTTTGGAAGTTTCTGTTTTAATACAAAAATGAAAACGGCACTTTCTATTGCAGGCAGCGATTCAAGTGGCGGTGCAGGTATACAGGCGGATATTAAAACTATGACAATGAATGGCGTTTATGCAATGAGTGCGATTACGGCACTTACTGCACAAAACACGCTTGGGGTAAGAGCAATTTTAGATTCGACACCTGATTTTCTAAAAGAACAACTTGATGCAGTGTTTGAAGATATATTCCCTGATAGCGTAAAAATAGGAATGGTATCATCAAGCGAGCTGATAAAGGTAATTGCAGACAGATTAAAGTTTTATAACGCAAAAAACATAGTTGTAGATCCTGTAATGGTAGCAACAAGCGGTTCTGCTCTTATAAAGACAGATGCAATAAAAACTTTGGTTGAAAAGCTACTTCCCATCGCAGCTCTTGTAACTCCAAATATCCCCGAAGCAGAAGTTTTATCAAATATGAAAATTAAGAGCAAGTCTGATATGATAAAAGCAGCAGAGTTTATCGAGAAAAACTATGGATGTAGTGTTCTTTTAAAAGGCGGTCATAGTGTAAGTGATGCAAATGACCTTCTGTGTGAAAACGGCAAACTTATGTGGTTTGATGGTAAAAGAATTGATAATCCCAACACGCACGGAACTGGCTGTACGTTATCAAGTGCCATTGCATCAAATCTTGCTAAAGGATTTAGCCTTGCAGAGTCGGTGAAAAGAGCAAAGGATTATATATCAGATGCACTTGCAGAAGGGCTTGATTTAGGGCAGGGGTCAGGACCAATGAAACATAATTTTGGGTTGTCAAATAAGTATATATAGATATTGTAATTTTATAACATCTATTTTAGTCCGTACGGCATAAGGCATAAAAACTTTCACAATTTGAATATAATGATTTATCAAATTATATTGTGGAGGTTTATATGAAAAAAACATTATCCTTCTGGCAAACACTCGGCTTTATCTTTACGGGAATAATGGGGGTTATTCTGCATTTTCTTTTTGACTGGGCAAATCAAATCATTATCCTCTCCCCTTTTTCTGCGGTGAACGAGTCTATTTGGGAGCATATGAAATTACTGTTTTTTCCTATGTTTATATTTTCCATAATTGAAAGTTCCTTTATCGGGAAAGATTATAAAAGCTTTTGGTGTGCTAAACTGATAGGGATTGTATTCGGAATATCACTAATCCCTGTTCTGTATTATTCAATTAACGGAATATTCGGCTCTACACCCGATTTTGTAAATATATCAATTTTTTATGTTGCATCAGCTATTAGCTACATATTGGAAACGTCACTCTTAAAAAAAGATAGTTTAAACTGCCACTCCCCTAAAAGAGCAATTGTTATTTTAGTTTTAATAGCGGTAATATTTGCTATACTTACGTTTTCTCCCCCCAAAATCCCGCTGTTTCAGGACCCAATCACAAAAACCTATGGATATTTTTCAGAATAACTATTGACAGTTATACAGATTCATAGTATGATTATTCATACCAATCATACAAGGGGGGTAATAG
Organism: Clostridia bacterium; assembly: GCA_045615265.1. Taxonomy (GTDB): domain Bacteria; phylum Bacillota; class Clostridia; order UMGS1883; family UMGS1883; genus UMGS1883. The sequence goes on from JAZLEL010000091.1 coordinate 12,592, forward strand.
ATATGAATATACACGAAGGAAAATATGCATGGATGGTCAAAATAGGCGAAAAGGGACAGTTTGTTATTCCTAAAGAGGCAAGAGAATTGTTTTCCCTGAATCCGGGAGACGAGATTTTAGTTCTTGGTGATAAAGAAAGAGGAATAGCAATTCTTCCCAAGACAAAGCAACAGGATTATATTAAACATATTTTCAGCGATATAGAAGAATAAAATAAGGTGAAGTAATATGAGCAAAATAGTTTTCTTCTCTATTCCCGCACACGGACACACTAACCCTACCCTGGGTGTTGTCAGAGAATTAGTTTCCCGCAGTCATCAGGTATGGTATTATTCGTATAACATTATGCGTGAAAAAATTGAGTCAGCAGGGGCAACATTCATATCCTGCGATGATTATGATGCGGAGCAAAAACTCAGTGTCAAGGATTCTACCCGTCTAGGAAAAGACCTTGCTTTCTCGACAAAAATATTGGTAGATACAACCTTGGCACTTGATTACAAGGTTTGCAGTGAGATAGCAGAACTTAATCCTGATTGTATCGTGGCAGATTCCATGGCATTATGGGGAAAGGCCGTTGCACTGAAACTTGGTATTCCCCTTGTGTCTTCAACAACAACCTTTGCTTTTAACCAGCATTCAGCAAAGATTATGAAACAAGGTATGGGAGATTTATTTAAGATGATATTCTCAATACCCAAAACCTCCAAGCAAGTCAAACGGCTGAAGGATAAGGGGTATCCTGTCAAAAACATTCTCGATATCATTGGTAATGATGATAACACCCACACAATTGTGTATACCTCTCCCCAATTTCAGCCTTGCTCTGAGACTTTTTC
>JAZLEL010000092.1:0-3552 GCA_045615265.1 Clostridia bacterium
ACAGACGAGAAAAAAACGCAGAACGTAATAAATCTTCTTGACGAGGGGAATACTATTCCTTTCATCGCACGTTACCGAAAAGAGCTTACGGGAAATATGGACGACCAGCTGATACGCTCTATTTCAGACAGGCTTACCGCCTTAAGAGCAATCGAGGAGCGTAAGGACGAGGTTATAAGGCTTATTGATGAGCAGGGAAAGCTGACCGAGGAAATAACCCTTGCCGTTAAAAACGCAAAAACCCTTACAGAGCTTGAAGACATTTACCGCCCATACCGCCCAAAGAGAAAGACGCGTGCAAGCGTGGCACGTGAAAAGGGGCTGGAGCCTCTTTCCGAGCTTATTATGAAGCAGGAATTTGCAGGCGATATTTTAGACGAGGCTTCTAAATACATTGATGAGGAAAAGGGTGTTTCCTCGATTGAAGATGCTATTTCAGGGGCAAAGGATATTATTGCCGAGGATATTTCCGACAACGCAGATTTCCGCAAGAATATTCGCCGACTCACCTATATGAACGGCGTTATTTCCAGCAAACAGGGAAAGGGCGAAAATCCCGTTTATCAAATGTACTACGAATTTTCCGAGCATGTTAAGACGGTTGCCGACCACAGGATTCTGGCAATGGACAGGGGCGAAAAGGGAGATATCCTCAGTATAAAAATCGAGATAGAGTGCGATATTATTACAGACTATCTTTATAAAGAGCTTCTTATAAATGAGAATACTCAGCTTGGCGAAATCATAAAAGAGGCAATTCTTGACAGCTACAAGCGTCTTATTGCTCCGTCAATTGAAAATGAAATCCGCTCCATTCTTACAGAGCGTGCACAAAACGGTGCTATTTCACTTTTCAGCGTTAATCTTAAGAATTTACTTATGACACCGCCTGTTAAAGGGCATATTGTACTGGGTGTTGACCCAGGTTACAGAACAGGCTGTAAATTAGCCGTGGTTGACTCAACAGGAAAGGTGCTCGAAACAGGTGTGGGATATTTCACACTTGAGCATCACGATTTAGAAAAGGCAAAAAAACAGATAAAGGGTATGATTGAAAGAAACGGCGTTACCCTTGTTTCCATTGGCAATGGCACTGCAACAGGTGAGAGTGAAAAATTCATTGCTTCTCTTATAGGCGAATTGGACGCTCCTGTAAAATATATGGTAGTATCCGAGGCGGGTGCATCGGTTTACAGTGCCAGCGAGCTTGGTGCAAAGGAATTTCCCGATTACGATGTATCCTTAAGAAGTGCCGTTTCAATTGCAAGAAGGCTTCAGGACCCGCTGGCTGAGCTTGTTAAGATTGACCCACGTTCCATAGGTGTCGGTCAGTACCAGCACGACTGTAATCAAAAAAAGCTGTCGGGTGCATTAGGCGGTGTGGTTGAGGATTGCGTAAACAACGTAGGTGTTGACCTTAACACTGCATCGGCGTCACTTTTAAGCTATATTTCAGGCATATCCCAGACAGTTGCAAAAAATATAGTTTCGTATCGTGAGGAAAACGGGTCATTTACCAAAAGGCGTGAGCTTTTGAAGGTAAGTAAGCTCGGCGAAAAGGCATTTGTGCAATGTGCAGGCTTTATGCGTATTCCCGGGGGAAAGGAATTTCTTGACAACACGTCTGTCCACCCCGAAAGCTACGATGCTGCTAAGGCGCTTATTGAAAAATGTGACTATACTAAAGAGGAAATTTCAAAAAACAGTTTCTCCGACATTTTAAGCCGTGTTACAAAGGAAATTGCAGAGTCTGTCTGCCGTGAGTTTGAAATCGGTATGTTTACCCTGCGTGATATTTGTGATACCCTTGCAAAACCTGGCAGGGATATGCGTGACGAGTTGCCGCAGCCTCTTCTTCGCAGCGGTTGTATGTCCCTTGACGAGCTTACAGTAGGTATGATTCTTGAGGGAACAGTCAGAAACGTAATAGATTTCGGTGCGTTTGTAGATATCGGTGTTCATCAGGACGGACTTGTTCATATTTCACAGATTTCCCATAAGTTTATAAAGCATCCTACTGATGTTTTAAGCGTAGGAGATATCGTAAAGGTTAAAATACTTGACGTGGATAAAGAGAAAAAGAGAATTTCCCTTACAATGAAGATTTGAGGAATCATCATATGAAATATGTAAAACAATTGACAATTATTCTTGGCGTTACATTTATAGGAGAGATTTTACATTTTCTTCTCCCTCTCCCCATTCCCGCAAGTATTTATGGTCTTTTGCTTATGCTTATCCTTTTATACACAAAGGTTTTAAAGGTGCCCTCTATTAAGGAAACCTCGTCCTTTCTTCTTGAGGTAATGCCTATTATGTTTATCCCCCCTGCTGCGGAAATAATTAATCAATGGGGGATCATTAAACCAGTTCTTTTCCCTGCTGTAATTATGGTCGTTGTTGTTACGGCTGTTGTTATGGGAGTTACTGGCGTTGTTACGCAGGCTTTAATCCATTCTGGAAGAAAGGAGCAGAAAAAAGATGCTTAACGAGTCTATGTTTTTCTACACCTTTATAACACTGTTATTTTACTTAATTACTGCATTTATTCAGAAAAAGACCAAACGTGCGTGGCTTAATCCGCTTTTGATGACAATTGTGTTTATCGTTATAATGCTTACGGCATTCGACATCAAATATGAATCATACAAGGAAGGCACAGAACTTATCACCTATCTTTTAACTCCTGCGACAGTATGCCTTGCAGTACCGCTATATGAAAAGCTTTCTCTTCTTAAAAAGAATATTGCAGCAATTTTCATCGGGATTTTTTCAGGGGTTATTACCTCGGCATTATGTATATTTCTGGTAGTTGCAATTTTTAACCTTGATAGCACAGTCGCTGCAACATTTCTTCCCAAATCGGTCACTACTGCTATTGGTATAGGGATAGCTAATGAGCTTGGCGGGATATCGGCACTGGCAGCAATCTCAATAATAATCACAGGCGTAGTGGGAAATATTTTTGCTGAGAGTATATGTAGGTTTTTCAGAATTACAGACCCCATTGCGATAGGTGCTGCCATTGGAACGTCTTCCCATGCGTGCGGCACGGCAAAGGCTTTGCAGATGGGGCAGACCGAAGGTGCGGTAAGCGGTCTTGCCGTAGCGGTAGCAGGTATAATGACAGTTGTGGTTGCCCCGATATTTATGAGATTATTTATATAAAAAAGTAACGGAAATTCCCGCAAAAAAATAAGGTGTGTACTAAAAGTACACACCTTTCTTGTTTTACAAATTATTCCTGGGCAGGGTCAATCGGCTCTGTCTCAGATTCTACATATTCGCTCTGTCCGTCATAAACGTCAGCTTCAAAAGCTTCTGAATCTGCTGAAGGAATATCCTCTACTCCAACCTCTTCAGTGCTTTTTACATCATCTATGTTTTTACGCAGAACTGCAATTTCTTCTTCTAAAGCATCAATCTTTACAAGAGCATCCTTTATTGACTCTGCAATATTGCCGCCGCTCTTAAATGCCTTATAAGCCTCAAAACCAACCTCTTTATAAAGGTTTTTAACGTTGTTCTGCTTTTCAACAATTTCAAGATTAA
>JAZLEL010000093.1:0-3413 GCA_045615265.1 Clostridia bacterium
TTCCTCTGTTTCAAGTTCAAAGATTTCAACGAATTTGTCGATGCTTGTACTTCCCAGAACGCGATACTTGTCATCAGCTATTTTAATGATTTCCTCAACAACCTCGTCATGTTCGTCATAAATTTCGCCTACAAGAGATTCGATAACGTCTTCCAAGGTAACGATACCTTCTGTACCGCCGTATTCGTCATTGATTATTACCATATGGCACTTTGTTTCCTGGAAAAGCCTTAAAAGTCTGGAAATCTTCATGGAAGAGAAGATAAACTTAACAGGCTTAACCAAATCTGCTACGGGAATATCCCCGTGGTTATAAAAATCCTTCTGGTAAAGTATGCCCAGAATGTTATCTATGTTTTCCTCATAAACAGGGAGTCTTGAAAATTCGGTATCTGAAAAGACCCCTGCAATACGCTCTCTGTCCCAGCTTATATCCACCGCAGCCACATCGACTCTCGGTGTTAAGATATCGTTAACGTCAAGGTCACTGAACTTAATAACATTCTTTATAAGCTCGCTTTCCTGCTCGTCAATTTCGCCGTCTTCTGCCGCTTCCTCAACAACTGTGATAATTTCATCTTCGGTAACGGCAACCTCGCCGTCATCCTTAAGAAAGCTAAGCACGAACTTCTGCCACAGGTTGAAAATTGCCGTCAGCGGGGTAAACAGAGCCACTAAAGCACCAAGACTTCCAACAACCTTTTTGGAAAAGCCATCTGCAACACGCTTAGCAATGGTTTTGGGTGTTATTTCTCCAAAAGTAAGCACTGCTAATGTCATAACAACCGTTGACACAGTTGCTGCAACTGCTTCATTCTTAATCAAATGTGTAAAAAGCAGAGTCGCAATAGATGTAGCAACTATATTTACAATATTATTACCTATCAATATTGTAGATATAAGCTTTTCATAGTTTTCACTAAGCTCGAGGACACGGCGGGCTTTCTTACCCTTTTTATCGTCTGCCTCGCTCTTCATCCTCATCTTGTTGTACGACGCAAACGCCGTCTCCGATGCACTGAAATATGCGGATAACGCAATCAGTATAATTAGTAGCAACACAAATATCGGTAGACTACTCCCGTCCATTAGGACAATCACTCCTTTAAAATGTATGTAAATGCAGAACATATAGTTCCACGCTTACATTATAGCATAGTTTTCACTTTTGTCAATCGTTTTCCGAGCGCACGTTGCCCTCTCGGGGTTCGAATCCCTCCCCTAGGTCGGGGCTTCGAATCCTTACTCACAAAACAAAAAGGACATCTGACGATGTCCTTACTGGCGTGCTTGGAGGGATTCTACCCGTTGGCGGTGTCCGGAGTCTCGCCGCCTATGCGTCTCGCTTTCCGACCGCTGCACATCCCTACACCCTCGTTTCTTCCGCCACAGGCGGCACTCGGGTTCGGTTCCCCCTCCCCTAGGTCGGGGCTTCGAATCCTTACTCACAAAACAAAAAGGACATCTGACGATGTCCTTACTGGCGTGCTTGGAGGGATTCGAACCCCCGACCCTTTGGTTCGTAGCCAAATACTCTATCCAACTGAGCTACAAGCACATCTTATTCAAATGCATTGACTATAATAACATATATTATTTTCAAATGCAAGCATTATTTTTTATTTTTTTAAAAATGTCGCTGTTATTGCCTATTACGATTGACAAAATGTTTCCCATAGTGATATACTAGTACATTATAATTGAAAGAATTTTGCACAGAAAGAGGTTAATATTATGAAAGATTATAAATTAGGTACTAAATGTATTCAGGCAGGCTACACTCCCAAAAACGGAGAGCCACGCCAGATTCCTATTTATCAAAGTACTACCTTTAAATATGATACTAGCGAGGAAATGGGTAAGCTTTTCGACCTTGAAGCTTCGGGTTATTTTTACAGCAGGCTTCAAAACCCCACCAACGACTGCGTAGCAGCAAGAATTGCCGCACTTGAGGACGGTAGTGCCGCAATGCTTACCTCCAGCGGTCAGGCTGCCTCTTTTTACAGCGTTTTCAACATTGCTTCCTGCGGTGACCACGTTGTTTCGTCTTCTGCAATTTACGGCGGTACGTATAATCTCTTCGCCGTTACAATGAAGCGTATGGGAATTGAATTTACCTTTGTTGCACCCGATTGCAGCGAGGAGGAGCTTAATAAAGCATTCCGTCCCAATACAAAGGCAGTTTTCGGAGAAACAATTGCAAACCCTGCACTTGATGTGCTTGATATTGAAAAGTTTGCCAAAGCTGCACACGCACACGGTGTTCCGCTTATAATTGACAACACTTTTGCAACTCCCATCAATTGTCGTCCCTTTGAATGGGGTGCAGATATTGTTACCCATTCCACAACAAAATATATGGACGGACACGCAAGCGGAGTGGGCGGCTGCATTGTAGATTCAGGTAAGTTTGACTGGACTAAATACCCCGATAAATTCCCAGGCTTATGTACACCCGATGACAGCTATCACGGAGTGACATATACTGAAAGATTCGGTATTGAGGGTGCGTATATCACAAAGGCTACCGTTCAGCTTATGCGTGACCTCGGCTCTATCCAGTCTCCACAGAACGCATACCTTGTAAACTTAGGTCTTGAGAGTCTTCAGGTAAGAATGGCACGTCACTGCGAAAACGCACAGGCAGTTGCTGAATTTGTAAAGAACCACGAAAAAATTGAGTGGGTTCGTTACTCCGGTCTTGAGGGTGACAAAAACTATGCCCTTGCACAAAAGTATCTTCCCAACGGCTCCTGCGGCGTAATTTCTTTTGGCGTTAAGGGCGGAAGAAGTGCTGCTGAAAAATTTATGAAAAATCTTAAGCTTGCTTCTATTGAAACGCACGTAGCAGATTCTAAAACCTGCTGCCTGCACCCTGCAAGTGCAACGCACCGTCAGATGAATGATGAGGAGCTTCTTCTGGCAGGAGTTTCTCCTGACCTTATCCGTTTCTCCTGCGGTCTTGAGGATAAAGACGACATTATTTTAGATATTGCACAGGCACTGGAAACTATCTAAGCGAGGTGGAATAATGCCTATTAAAATTCCCAACAAACTACCCGCGGCAAAAGTTCTTTCCAATGAGAACATATTTGTAATGCCCGAAAAACGTGCATCAAAGCAGGATATCCGTCCGCTTCGCATTGGTATTCTGAACCTGATGCCCACTAAAATTGAAACGGAAACCCAGCTTGCACGCCTTTTGGGAAACACCCCTCTTCAGGTAGAGGTAGAGCTGGTGCAGGTAAGCACTCACAAAGCAAAAAACGTTCCCCAGGAGCATATGCTCGCATTTTATAAAACCTTTGATGAGATAAAAGACAGTAAGTTTGACGGTTTTGTAATAACAGGAGCACCTGTTGAAAAACTGGAATTTGAAGAGGTCGACTATTGGGAAGAGCTTTGTGACATTA
>JAZLEL010000094.1:0-2207 GCA_045615265.1 Clostridia bacterium
TCATTTGGGACTAACAAAAATGCCAAACGTGCCGCTATTGTTCATTTATCATTTAATGTTATAGGTACAATCATATGGCTTTCGGTGTTCAGTTTAATCTCCGCAATACTTAAGCCCCAGCTTCTTAATGCATCGGCAACATATCTTGGAATTGCAGTTGCACATTCTTTGTTTAATATTGCTTGTACTACACTCCTTCTTCCAATGTCCTCGCTTCTTGAAAAATTGGCGATAAAGCTTGTGCCGGAAACAAATAAAAAAGAAGAAATTGCAGAGCTTGATGAAAGACTTCTCTTAACTCCGCCTATTGCGTTGGAGCGTTGTAAGGAGCTTGTATGCGAAATGGCAGAGTCCTCTGTTACGGCTTTGAAAAATGGCTTGAATATGCTCAGCAGGTATGATTCCCATGTCGCAGAGAAAATTCGTAAGTCTGAGGAAGAAGCAGACCATTACGAGGATATTTTAGGAACATATTTAGTTAAACTCAGCAGCCATCAAATCAGTGACAACGACAGTTCAGAGGTTTCAAAGCTGCTTAAGGTAATTGGTGATTTCGAGAGAATTTCAGACCATAGTATAAATATTCTTGAATCTGCGGAAGAAATGAAAAACAAGGATATTATGTTTACCCCCGCTGCTCAAAAAGAGCTTGATACACTTTGCGGTGCTGTGTTCGAAATACTGACACTCTCATATAAAGCTTTTGTTGAAAATGACCTTCATGCAGCACGTGATATCGAACCGCTTGAACAGGTCGTTGACGGGCTGAAAAAAAGACTCAGGGACAGTCATATAAAGCGTCTTAAAAACGGAGAATGCACGATTGAGGCGGGCTTTGTATGGGCAGACCTTATTACCAATCTTGAGAGAACGTCAGACCACTGCTCGAATATTGCAGTGTGCATAATTGATGCAGCAGAAAATACTATGAATATACATCAGTCGCTTAAACGTATGAAGAACGGAAACGCATACTTTGAGGCAAAGTATGCAGAATATGCAAAAAAATACGTAATAGTTGATTAAAACGAAAAAAAGTAGTATAATTGAAAGGAAGTTGATTTTAGTGGAGTTTTTGCTGCAAATCATTTTACTCTGTGTAGGATTTGCTATGCTTGTAAAAGGTGCGGATTGGTTTGTTGACGGTTCATCGGGGATTGCAATGAAATTTAAAATACCGCAGCTTGTAATTGGTCTAACCATTGTTGCGATGGGAACAAGCGCGCCTGAAGCTGCAGTAAGCATAACCGCAGCTTTAAAAGGCAATGCAGATATTACTGTCGGTAACATTGTAGGAAGTAATATTTTAAATATTCTTATAATTTTAGGTATTTCTTCCCTGATAACCCCGTTAGCTGTTGCAAAATCTACTATAAGAGCGGAAATTCCCTTTATGATTGCGGTAACACTCCTCCTTCTGGGAATTGGTTATAACGGTACAATAGGATTTTGGGAAGGAATTATCCTTTTAGTTGTATTTCTTGTTTATCTTGCATATCTGTTTATTTTAGCAATGAAAAACAGGGATAATCTTGAAGAAAATATAAAGGAAGTACCTGTTTTAAAAGCATTAATCTGGACTGTTGTAGGCCTGTTCCTTATCGTTTACGGAAGTAATGTAACCGTAGATGCGGCAACTAAAATTGCTCAGGTTTTAGGATTAAGCGAAAGATTTATAGGCCTTACCATAGTAGCCCTCGGCACATCGCTGCCTGAACTTTTTACATCTGTATCAGCAGCCAGAAAAGGCAATGCAGATATTGCTATCGGTAACATTGTAGGAAGCAATATTTTTAATATATTATTTGTTATCGGTGTTTCTTCTGCTATTGTTCCCGTGCCGTTTGCAAATGGTTTTCGTTTTGACACTATTATAGCAGTTGTTGCGGCATTAATCCTTTTGATTTGTTCTTTAAAGGATAAAAAATTAAAACGCTGGGCAGGGGTAGTTATGCTCCTTTCCTACGCAGTTTACTTTGCATTGATATGGTAATAAAGGCTTTTTGTGAGATATAGTAAATGGGATTTTAATAAAAAGGGGGTGTAAAAAACTCGGTTTTTTACACCCCCTTTTTCTGGGGATAGGAAAAAATGATTCAGAACGGACAAACTGAGCTGACAAAGCCTATATTAAGGCTTTGTCAGGTTACCCGAAGGCGTACGTGGGTACGTCGAGAGGCGAAGTTTGTTCGTAGCAAAAAGGCTTA
>JAZLEL010000095.1:0-6747 GCA_045615265.1 Clostridia bacterium
AATTTTTCTTTTTTGAGTAAACTGCTCTTTGAAAATTCCCTTTATTCCCACTCGATCGTGCCCGAGGGCTTCGGTGTGAGGTCATAAAGGACACGGTTGATACCGTTAACTTCATTGGTGATACGGGAAGTTATCTTGTGAAGGATTGCATAAGGAATTTCTTCGATCGAAGCAGTCATAGCGTCAAGAGTATTGACCGCACGGATGATTGCGGGCCAACCTTCATATCTAAGGTCATTTCTTACACCGACGCTCTTCATATCGGGGACCGCAATAAAGTACTGCCATACTTTTCCTGCAAGGCCGCAGTTATCAAACTCTTCACGAAGAATTGCATCAGCTTCACGCAGGGCATGAAGTCTGTCACGTGTTATTGCACCAAGACATCTTACTCCGAGTCCGGGACCGGGGAACGGCTGACGATAAACCATTTCATCGGGAAGACCCAATGCAGAGCCCACAACCCTTACTTCGTCTTTATAAAGAAGCTTTACGGGTTCAACAAGCTCCATTTCCATATCTTCAGGAAGTCCGCCTACATTATGGTGAGCCTTTACGCCCTTACTTTCAAGGATATCGGGATAAATTGTACCCTGTGCAAGGAAATTAATATCTGTAAGCTTAGCAGCCTCTTCGTCAAAAACTTTTATAAATTCTCCGCCAATAATTTTTCTTTTCTTCTCAGGCTCTTCAACACCCTTTAAGAGGTCTAAAAATCTGTCTGTTGCATCAACATAGATAAGGTTTGCATCGAGTCCGTTTTTGAAAATTTCAATAACCTGCTCACTTTCACCCTTACGCATCAAACCATGATTTACGTGAACACATACAAGCTGTTTTCCAATTGCTTTTATAAGCAATGCGGCAACAACCGAGGAATCCACACCGCCGGAAAGAGCAAGAAGAACCTTCTTGTCACCAACCTGCTCACGCACGAGGGCAACCTGTTCGTCAATAAACTTTTCAGCTAATTCTTTTGTTGTGATACGTTCCATAGAATCCGGTCTTACATTTGTGTTCATAAAAATTCCTCCTATATGTTATAAAATAAAATCAATCTTCAAAAAGCGGTGTTGAAAAATATCTTTCCGCAGTGTCGGGAAGCACGGTAACAACCGTTTTACCCTTGCCCAGCTTTTTAGCAAGCTTAATTGCCGCTGCAACATTAGTTCCGCTGGAAATCCCGCACATAATTCCTTCTTTTGATGCGAGGTCTTTTGCGGTCTGGATAGCTTCCTCATCTTTTATTATGCAAATATCACTATATATACCCTGATTAAGTATGGGCGGAATAAGTCCGTCACCAATACCCATCTGAATATGTGTTCCTATTGAGCCTCCCGAAAGAATAGCCGCATCCTCAGGCTCAACTGCCCAGATAGTCATATCAGGGTTGTGTTCCTTAAGAACTTCCCCGATACCTGTTATTGTGCCGCCTGTTCCGATACCGCTGCAAAATCCGTGGATAGGTCCATCTACCTGATTGAGAATTTCTACCGCAGTTGCACTACGCTGAACGGCAGGGTTTGCAGGATTTTCAAACTGTTGCGGAACATATACGTTCGGATTTTCCTCCTGCATACGAAGTGCAGTCTGCAAGCACTCCTCAATACATTCTCCGATATTACCTGCATCGTGAACAAGTATAACCTCCGCACCATAGTGCTTTACAAGCTTTCTGCGTTCCTCGCTGACGGAATCGGGCATTATAATTTTTGTCTTATAACCTTTTACCGCACCTACGAGTGCAAGTCCTATTCCCTGATTACCGCTGGTGGGTTCAACAATAATTGTATCCTTGTTTATTTTACCCGCTTTTTCAGCTTCAATTATCATATTATACGCAGTGCGTGTTTTTATCGAGCCACCGACATTAAGCCCCTCAAATTTAACTAAAATTCGCGCACTTTCGCTATCGCCCATATGTGACAGGCAAATTAATGGGGTGTTTCCCATTGCCTCCAGAATATTATTACAAACCATTATATACCTCCGTTTGGGAATTGATACAGTTACTATCGTTATATTATCAATTACCAAAATTGGTGCTTTATTCTATAAATTGTAACACAGAATATTTTTCATTTCAATATTTTTTTGTGAGAATATCAAGTATAATGAAAAAAACTGTCCGAAAAAATCGGACAGTCCTTATTTGTTTATAAAATCTTTAACAACTTCGCCTGCAATGATAAGCCCTGCAACAGAGGGAACAAATGCTATGCTTGCGGGAGCAGGCTTTCCGTGGGTTTCATCAGCAATTATTTTTACAGGCTCTTCTTTTGAATAGAGCACCTTTAAGCTTTCGATGCCCCTTTTTCTAAGTTCATGACGCATCACCTTTGCAAGAGGGCAAACTGTGGTTTTATAAATATCTGCAATTTCAAAACGGGTAGGGTCAAGTTTATTCCCTGTTCCCATTGAGCTTATTACGGGGGCATTCAACTTTTTCGCATTCACTATTATTTCAATTTTTGCCGTAACCGTATCTACTGCATCAATTATATAATCGTAGTTATTAAAATCAAATTCTGCTGAATTTTCGGGGAGATAAAATGTTTTATAAACATTTACCTTTGCACCTGGATTGATGCTCAAAATTCTCTCTTTTGCCACATCTACCTTAAATTTACCTAAGGTGTCATGTGTTGCAATTATTTGCCTGTTGATATTAGTGATATTTACAGTGTCGCTGTCAATCAAATCAAATTGACCTACTCCGCTGCGTGCAAGCGCCTCTGCGACATATCCGCCAACCCCGCCTATACCAAATATCGCAACATGAGCGTAAGAAAGTCTTTCGAGTGCAGCCTCGCCAATCAGCATAGCTGTACGTGTAAACTCTTCTCTCATTTTTTAATCCTCTATAATAATTTCTTCTAAGGGGCGTTTGGGAACATTTATTATCCCATCACTTCCCTCAAAATATTTAACGTCATCGTCTGCCATATCGCATACCCTGCTTTCCTGTTTGGGTACGCCTATCGCTAAAAGATACAAAAGCTTAAGATTTTCCTTAAGGTCAAGCACTTCTGATATTTTTTCTCGGTCAATTGCACCAAGCCAGCACGTTCCAAGGCATAATTCCGTAGCACGCAGCATCATATTGGTGATTGCTGCACCTGCATCAGTTTCAAAGGCAGCATTACCCTTTATATCAGTATCGCCAACTATTGCAATGTATGCAGTGGGTTCTTCCCCACTCTTAGGTGTTCCGTCTGGAAGATAGCCTGCCCATTTGATATGTGGAAAAACACGTGATGTTTTTTCCACATCATTTATTGCAATGAATTTAAGAGGCTGCATATTAGCTGCGTATGCAGCCAATCTTGCACAATCGATAAGTTCATGGAGGTCTTCCTTTTCAATTTTTATCTGCTCAAATTTTCTAATAGTGCGTCTTTTATCAATTGCCTCTCTTACGTTCATATTTATTCTCTGCCTTTCATCTCATTTTCAAGCCATAGTTTCTCTTTTTCGGTAAGCTGTGCCTTTTCTATTAAATCAGGGCGCTTTACCGCCGTACGCAAAATACTTTGCTCCCTACGCCATTTTTCAATATTTGCATGGTGTCCGCTAAGCAAAATTTCAGGAACCTCTCTGCCCATAAAATGTGGAGGACGGGTATATTGGGGATATTCCAAAAGCCCGTTATAATGGCTTTCTACGCTTGCAGTTTCTTCACTGTCAAGCACGCCCTCAATCATACGGCTTACACAATCTATAAGCACCATTGCAGGAAGCTCTCCACCAGTCAGCACATAGTCCCCGATAGAAACCTCTTCATCTACAATTTCCTCTAATATTCTTTCATCAACACCCTCGTAATGGCCACACAAAATCACTATATGCTCATACGTTGCAAGCTCTCTGGCTTTATCCTGAGTAAGAGTTTTTCCCTGAGGAGACATATATATTACGTGGGGCTTAGTATCTCCTGCCACGCTTTTATAAGCATCGTAAATAGGCTGCGGCTGCATAACCATTCCGCCGCCTGCACCGTAAGGATAATCGTCTACACGGCGATGCTTGTCGGTTGAAAAATCACGGATGTTAACATATTCTGTTTCAATAATACCCTTGCTTATAGCTCTGCCGACAATGCTTTCCCCAAGAGCATCAAGCATTTCGGGAAAAAGAGTCAAAACGCTGAATTTCATTTATATCAATCCTTCGATAGGTGTAATGTAAATTTTGCCTTCTTTAAGCTTAACGTCACTGACAAATACGGGGATATTTGGTATGAGCACCTTTTCTCCGTTGGTTTTTGTGATTTCAAGCAGGTTAGAGGCATTGTTTTCAATTACATTTGTAACCTTGCCAATCTCTTCACCATCAGTGAGAATTCCTGTAAGACCAATTAATTCAAAGAAATAATATTCACCCTTAGGAAGTTTGGGAAGGTCCTCTTCCTTTGCATAAAGCTCGGTAAATCTAAGCTTGTCCGCAGTATCTACGTCCTCCACTCCTTCAAGTTTAAGCAGAACAGCACCCTTTTGGAATCTATGGGAAAGGATTTTTACAGGTGTATTATCCTTTTTATAGACTGTTTTAACCTTTTTGAAAAACACCTCGCCGTCTGTGAAGTGAAGTGCCTTTACCTCCCCACGGATTCCGTGGGTATTTACTATTTGCATTACATATATCATCTTAACACATCCTAAGTAAACAGTTATCTAAATTTTAGCATAGTTTTCTTTTGATTGCAACAGATTTTAATACAAAATGCACTATGGATTAAATCACCATAGTGCATTCTTTTTAAAGCTGATTTCTTATAATTTTGCCGCTTGTAGTTTTGGGAAGTGATTCACGGAATTCAATTATTCTGGGATATTTATAAGGTGCAGTATGCTCCTTAACATAAAGCTGAATTTCTTTTTTGAGTTCGTCACTTGCAACTGTATCCTTTGTAAGGACAATGCTTGCTTTAACTACCTGTCCGCGGATTTCATCAGGAGCTGCAGATACACCGCATTCAACAACATAAGGAAGCTCCATAATAACACTTTCAATTTCAAAGGGTCCTATTCTGTAACCAGAGGACTTGATAACGTCATCAACACGTCCAACATAGAAATAGAAGCCATCCTCGTCACGATATGCAACGTCGCCTGTATGATAAAGGCCGTCATGCCATACTTCCTTTGTTTTCTCTTCGTCCTTGTAATAACCCTTGAACAAACCGCATGGAACACGTTCGCTTGTGCGGATAACGATTTCACCGTTTTCACCTACGTCAACGCTCTTTCCATCGGGGTCTACGATATCAACATCGTAAAGCGGTACAGGCTTACCCATAGCGCCAAGCTTGTATTCTCTTCCGTAAAGGTTACCGATAAGGCAGGTTGTTTCTGTCTGACCAAAGCCTTCCATAATTCTAAGACCGGTAAGATTCTTAATCTGCTTGTAAACCTCGGGATTAAGTGCCTCGCCCGCTGTGTTTGCGTGTTGTACGGAGGACATATCATATTTTGAAATATCCTCTTTCATAAGCATTCTGTACATAGTAGGCGGAGCACAGAAAGTAGTAATTCCATATTCTGAGAAGAGCGGCAGAATATCTGCTGCATCGAACTTATCAAAATCGTATACGAAAAGTGCCGCCTCACAAAGCCACTGACCATAAATTTTACCCCAGGCAGCCTTTGCCCAGCCTGTATCGGAAATTGTAAGGTGAAGTCCCTCAGGGTCAACACAGTGCCAGTAATTGGCAGTATGGAAATGGCCGAGTGGATATGTGTATGCATGAAGAGCCATTTTGGGATTGCCTGTTGTACCTGATGTAAAGTACATAAGCATATCATCAGAGCCGCAGGGAGAATCCTCTTTTCTTTCATATACATCGGGGAACGCTTTATATTCCTCGTCAAAATTTCTCCAGCCTTCTTTATTTCCGCCAACAATAATTTTTTCCTTTAGTGTGGTTGCGTTTTTAGCACCGCTTTCAGCACGGTCTGCAATATCATCGTCTGCCGTACACAAAATTGCATCAACACCTGCTGCATTGTAGCGGTATTCATAGTCATGCTCCTGAAGGAGATATGTTGCAGGGATTGCTATTGCACCTATTTTATGAAGTGCCAGAATTGCAATCCAGAACTGATAATGACGTTTAAGGACAAGCATAACTTTGCTGCCTTTTTTTATTCCGATTGATTCAAAGTAGTTTGCACATCTTGCCGATTCACGCTTGAAATCAGCGAATGTAAAGCGGCGTTCCTCTTTATCCTTTGTAAGATGAAGCATTGCAAGCTTTTCGGGCTTTTTATCTGCAATAGCATCAATAACATCAAAGGCAAAGTTGAATTTGTCCTCGTTTTTGAAAGAAATTTTTTCGAGGCAGCCGTTTTCATCCTCAACTGTTTCGATAAAGTTATGGTATACTCTCTTATATTCACGGTGAGGCTTGTACTTAGTCTTAACAATTGACTTTTCTTCCTCAACCTGCTGTTTTTCGCCCTTTAAGACAATGGCGTAAAATTCGCAGTCTTTGCCGCCAACCGCAACCATACCATGTGGTGCGGAGCTATCGTAATAAATGCTATCTCCAGCATTTAAAATTTCACTGTGTCCGCCAACCTGCACCTTAAGTGAACCGCTGATAACGATATCTATTTCCTGTCCGTCATGGCTGGCAAGTTCAATATCTTCACGTTCCGCATTTTCATCATAGATTGCGTGAACATACAAAGGCTCTGCCACCCTGCCCTTGAATGCAGAAGCAAGGTTATAGTAAATCATACC
>JAZLEL010000096.1:0-2456 GCA_045615265.1 Clostridia bacterium
CCCTCAAGCACTGTACCATCTTCTATATATTCACCGTACCTGCGGATAAAGCTTCCTGTTGCAACAAGACGGCAGATAACTTCAAGACCATGACCGAACACAGTAGCAGGAAGAACTTCCATAGTTGCGTCATCAAGATTAGCACTTACATAGTGTGTCTTGATGCCTGCCTTCTTAAGAAGCTCAAAATAGTAAACGGATGTTTCAAGATTTGCCTTTCCGATACCTTCGATTGTAAGGCCAACAGAGTTTTCGCCGGGATCGAACACGCCGTCTTTTCCGGTGCAGTCGTCCTTGAACTTGAGCATTACATTTCCGTTATCAAGCTTGTATACGTCTTTTGTTTTTCCTTGGTACAATTTTTCCATGTCAAAAACCCCTTCTTTAATAACATATGTAAGTATTTTAACACAGTTTTTTTTCTATGTATACATTTTTTTCACAAAAAAATAAAAAAAATTAAAACAGCAAATTAAAAAATGCTGTTTTAATTAAAATTATCTTAATTCAATTGCCTGCATAAATGTAATATCAGAAAGTGCAAATCCTTTTGCTGCCACGCACGTTTCGCTGAATGGAACACCCTGATACCTGCCATTTTCCGAATAAGTTCCGCTTGCGGAGGGTGCGGGGTCATTAAAGAGGATAAGGTCTCCCTCATAGGCTACGGCGAGCATTGTATGGGGGAATGCTGCATATCTCACCATTACTCCCTCAGGATGAAGTTCGAGTGCCTCTTTCAATGCGGCACGGACAACACTGTCATTCTTTTGGGGATTAACTATGTATGTACCGCCTGAATTGCTATCCCTGCCACCGTAATAAGGACTGGACTCGGGGAGGGCAGATACGAATTTAACACCCAGATGAGAAACTATTTCACTGTGATAGCAATATTCTCCTTTGCCGCACATCTGCAAATTTATTGCAGCAACATCGTTAGGTGTAATCCTTGATCCGGTTACATTGCTGATAAGCATTGCGTAAGAGCATGTCCAGCAATAACCGCTTCCGTAAGAGGGGAGATTAAACTCCACCTGGTTTTGGAAATAATAGGATTTTCCAGTTACAACCTCACGTGTCTTATCAGATATCATCAGCGGTGTATAACCAAAATATACAACGCCTGTTTCCTTGTCATAAGAGAGAATATAACCAAATACGGATGCAATATCACGTGCAGCAACGGCAAAATGCGAATTTATATAAATACATGGTGCCGTAAGCTTTTTGTAGAAAAACTCCTCGTCAGAGTTACCAGTTACGTCACTTACAGTAGCATATTCCTCACTCGGAACAAGGCATATTGAAGTGCGTGCATTGCTGATAACTATACTGTCGTGTCCGGAAAACTCTTTATAATTTAGTCCAAGGTTTTTTGAAAGTGCTTTAGCATCAACATACGTAACTCCGTCGCGGATTACCGGGGAAAATGAAAACGAAACCTTTTTGCCGTTTAAAAGCATATTCACAGGGGTGTCTTCATAAGAAAAAGCAACAATATTTGACGCCGTAATGATAACAGCTATGAAAAGTGCAAATAACTTTTTCATATTTTTAAGTAGCCTTTCTAATAGTATCTATTTTATTTATAGCATAAATGTCGAAATATGTCAATTACCAACAGTAAAATGAAAAAATAGTTGACAATATGTATTTTGTATGTTACCATAAAGACGTTAATAAATTTTAATATCTAAAAACGATGATGGAGAGTGCATCTGCGGAGCTTTTTAGAGAGGTGTCGGTCGGTGAAAGACACTAAAGTAAAACAGAATGTTGTAGCTCCTGAGTTGAAAGGAAGAAAGCTTAGCCTTGGGCAAATGGTGATTAGACCCTTTCCGAGAATGCTGCGTCAGTGCATAGGGCTTGTTGGAGTCTGAAGGGGCAGCGGGGTAATAGCCGTTGTAATTTGAGTGGTACCGCGGGTAGAATGTGCTCGTCTCAAGGAAATTTCTTTGGGGCGTTTTTTTATGTTTAGAATGTTCTCAAAGGTATAGAGAGGATTTGATAGTATGGAAGAAACAATGATTACCGGTCTGGATTTCAAAATTAGTGAGGTTGCTGCCAGAATTAAGGAGCTGCGTCAGATTGACGGAATTTCTGTTGAAACTATGGCAAAGCTTACGGGTGTAAGCAGGGCAGAATATGTAGCCTGTGAGGAGGGCAAGCATGACCTCAGCTTCGCATTTATTTACAGATGTGCACTTGCCTTTAAGGTAGGCGTTACCGACATTATTGAAGGTGTCAGCTCAAATCTGAAATCTTTTACAGTGACTCGCAGCGGGGAAGGTTCTATAATTGATCAGGCCCACGGTATGATTTACTATAACCTTGCTTCTGCATTCAAGGGCAGGGTGGCAGAGCCTTTGTATGTTCACGCAATCTATGATGAAAATGCGGAACGTGAAGATATTGAACTTGCCAGCCATGACGGACAGGAAATAGATATCGTT
>JAZLEL010000097.1:0-7071 GCA_045615265.1 Clostridia bacterium
ATGCAGGTGCAGACGGAATTAAATGCACTATGGCTGGCGGTGACGCTCTTTCTATGGGCGAGCTTTCCAACGCAATCAGTGCAAGAGGAACTGCAATCGGTGCCGAGGTTGCTCTTGAAAACACCAAGATTCACGCAAGCATCGATGACCTTCTTTCAAAAATAAATCATGAAGCATACGAAACAATTTCTGATGTAAGCGAGAAAAAGAAAATCATTCTTGATTCTGACAGTACCCTGTCCGATGTGGCACACGCCGCAAATATACTCGGCTACGACCTTTCTGACGAAGATAACGGCAAGGTGCATAAGGCACTTTTACACGTATGCGAGAAAAAGGGCAGTGTAGCAGCGAAGGAGTTTGAAGCCCTTATTGCAAGCTTTGCAATGCAGGCACCTTCAACATATCATCTTGAAAGCTATTCTACAAATTGCGGCAATCTTACAAGCTCCATGTCACAGGTAACCTTAAGATGCGGGGATGAAATCCTTTCTGGTGTAAGTACAGGTGATGGTCCTATTGACTCTGTGTTCCGTGCAATTGAACAGAGCATCGGTTTCCATTATGAGCTTGACGATTTCCAGATTCAAGCCGTAACAGACGGTAAGGAAGCATTGGGAAGTGCCCTTGTAAGACTCCGTAACAATGGCAAGCTTTACAGCGGTAACGGTATATCTACCGATATCGTAGCTGCAAGCATCAGAGCGTATATAAATGCACTCAATAAGATTGTATTCGAGGAGAACTGATAATGAAGATTACCTTTTCAACAAAACACGTAAATCGTTCCTCCTTCCTTGATACGTGCAGATATGCTTACGACTACGGTTATGCAGGTTTTGAAATATACGATGCCGTAAAGGAAAGAAAACAGCATTACGACAGTATATTACGCAGTAACCGTGTGTCAGATTCCAAACGCAAGCTGCTTAATAGAAATCTTGCGGTATCTGCCCTTGTTTATCCATATCCCGTGGAAAGCGAGGAGGCAACAGGCGATTCAATACTTAAATATGTAGAAATGGCACGCAGTGCAGGCATTGAAAGAATAATACTGCGTAACGAGGTAAAAACCTCTAACGAAATTTTAGCCGATAAGCTGATGCGGGCGATAAAGCTTGCGGAGGAAGCTGATATTCAGATACTTTTTGAAACTGCAGGCTACCTTTCAGAAACGGAAAACGTTATTGATATTATAAAGTTTTTCTCATCTGCCGCAATCGGTGCATCGTGGAATGTACGCGAAACATATTTCAAGGCAGGGGAAAGTGCCGAAACAACTATCAAGAGCCTCGGTGCATATATAAAGTATGCACGTCTTGGAGATATGAAGGACGGTAAGACAGTCCTTATCGGAGAGGGAGAGCTTCCTGTGGATAATTTCCTCAACGCCCTTTCGTCACTTAATTTTGACGGATACATTTGCGTAGCGTGGAATGAGGAAATAAACGATGCCGATATCGTGCTTACTCACTTTGCAAACTTCATTGCAAACCTTTCCCGTGAAAAGAAGGAATATGACAAGGCATATTACAACCGCTCAAAAACAGGTACATTCGTATGGAAGAAGTACGATATTATCGAAGCTACTTTTTCCGATGTCCTTGATACTATGGCGGAAAAATATCCCGACCAGTATGCTTTTAAATATACAACCCTTGACTATACAAGGACATATGCCCAGTTCCGCCGTGATGTTGACGAATGTGCGGCTGCACTTATATCCCTCGGCGTAAAGGCTGGCGACCACGTTGCCGTATGGGCAACAAACGTGCCTGCATGGTTTATTACCTTCTGGGCAACCACAAAAATCGGTGCAGTTTTGGTAACAGTTAACACTGCATACAAAATTCACGAAATTGAATATCTTCTCAGACAGTCAGACACACATACGCTTGTAATGATTGAGAATTGCAAGGATATCAACTATAAAGAAATAATTGAGGAGCTTTGTCCCGAACTTAAGGATATGAAACCAGGAGAGGCTCTTTATTCCAAAAATCTTCCCTTCCTCCGCAATGTTGTAACAGTAGGCTTTTCTATGGACGGCTGTTTTACATGGGAGCAGATGCTTGAAAGAAGCTCGCTTATCCCTCATGAGGAAGTTAGAAGACGTGCATCCTTGGTTAAGCCTGATGATGTGTGCAATATGCAGTATACCTCAGGAACAACAGGCTTCCCTAAAGGCGTTATGCTCACCCACCGTAACATTGTAAATAACGGTAAGACAATCGGCGACAGAATGGACCTTTCCACTGCTGACCGTATGATGATTCAGGTGCCGATGTTCCATTGTTTCGGTATGGTGCTTTCTATGACAAGTATGATGACTCATGGCGGCACGCTCTGCCCGATGCCCTACTTCTCGCCGAAGTCATCACTGGCGTGCGTAAATGATGAGCATATCACCTGCTTTAACGGTGTTCCCACAATGTTTATTGCAATGTTTAATCATCCCGATTTCAGTAAGACAGATTTTTCTTATATGCGTACGGGTATTATGGCAGGTGCCAACTGCCCCGCAGACCTTATGAGAAGAGCTGCAGATGAAATGAATATGCGTGAGATTATCTCCGTTTACGGACAGACCGAGGCTTCGCCAGGCTGTACAATGGGCGAGGTTAATGAGGATATAGACCACCGTGTTGAAACGGTAGGAAGTCCCTTCCCCGGAGTCGAATGTAAGGTTATCGACCCCGAAACAGGTGAGGAGCTTCCCGATGGAGAAAGCGGTGAATTTGTTGCACGTGGCTTTAATATAATGAAGGGATACTACAAAATGCCCGAAGCTACCGCACAGACTATTGACAAAGACGGATGGCTCCATTCTGGAGATATCTGCTGCCGTACCCCTGATGGCTATTACAAAGTCACAGGCAGACTTAAGGATATGATTATCCGCGGCGGCGAAAATCTTTACCCCCGTGAAATTGAAGAATTTTACCTCACTAATCCCAAGGTGCGTGACGTTCAAATCGTAGGTGTTCCTGATGAAAGATACGGAGAGGAATGTTGTGCGTGGATTATCCTTCATAAGGGCGAAACCGCTGACGAAAATGAAATGCGTGAATTTGGTAATGCATCAATTGCACGCCATAAAGTTCCCCGATATTTTGTTTTTGTCAATGAATTTCCTATGAATGCAGCAGGAAAAATCCTCAAATATAAAATGCGTGAGGAGTCCGTAGAAATGCTCGGACTTAATAAGAATTAAAATTAAACTTTATATATGAAAGGATGTTAAAAATGCTTAACATTAAAATCGAAAAAACAACTACCCCTAAAGAAAAACCCGCTAAAGGACAGAAGCTGGGCTTTGGTAAAATCTTTACCGACCATATGTTTGTAATGGATTATACCGAGGGAAAGGGTTGGCACGACCCCAGAATCGTACCTTTCCAGGACCTTGTAATGAGCCCTGCGGCAATGGTTTTCCACTACGGACAGGAAATGTTTGAAGGTCTTAAGGCATACAAGGGCGTTGACGGTAAGGTTCGTCTTTTCCGCCCCGATATGAATGCTAAGAGAACAAACGATACAAACGACCGTCTTTGCATTCCTAATCTTCCCGTGGAAGATTTCGTTGAGGCTGTAAAGGCAGTGGTAAAGGTTGATGAGGACTGGATTCCCACAGAAGACGGCACATCTCTTTACATCCGTCCTTTCATTATTGCAACAGATGAATTTTTGGGTGTTGCTCCTTCCAAAACATATAAGTTCATTATCATTCTTGCTCCCAGCGGTGCTTACTATGAAAGCGGTCTTGCTCCCGTAGGCATCTGGATTGAGGATGAATATGTAAGAGCTGTTAAAGGCGGTATGGGCTTTGCAAAAACAGGCGGTAACTATGCGGCAAGCCTTATTGCACAGGTTAAGGCACATGATGACGGTTACTCTCAGGTATTGTGGCTTGACGGTGTTGAAAGAAAGTATATCGAAGAAGTAGGCGCAATGAACATCTTCTTCAAAATTGACGGTAAAATCGTTACTCCTATGCTCAACGGAAGTATTCTTCCCGGTGTTACACGTAACAGCGTAATCCAGCTTTGCAAGAAGATGGGTTATGAGGTTGAGGAACGCCGCATCAGTGCTGAGGAGCTTATCAAGGCTCAGAAAGAGGGCAAGCTTGAGGAATGCTTCGGTACAGGTACAGCTGCTGTTATTTCTCCTGTTGGTAAGCTTCGTTATGTAGACGATGTAATGATTATCAACAACAACGAAATCGGCGAAGTAAGCCAGAAGCTCTACGATACTCTTACAGGTATTCAGTGGGGTAAGCGTGAGGATGATATGGGATGGACAGTAGAGGTATAAAGCGTATCACCATTTTCAGCGGTCACTACGGCAGCGGAAAAACAAATGTTGCAGTAAATTATGCACTTTGGCTTAAAAAGCACACGGATAAGGTTTCAATAGCAGACCTTGATATTGTAAATCCGTACTTCCGCACAAAGGATTCTATGGCAGTACTTAGTGAAAACGGAGTAGAGCTTATTTCCTCCGAATTTGCCAACAGTAATGTTGATGTTCCTGCACTTCCGGCAGAAACATATGGAGTGCTTCAGAATAAAGAAATTCACGCAGTTATAGATGTAGGCGGTGATGACCGCGGTGCACTGGCACTGGGGCGTTACAGCGAAGCTATTGTGGAGGAAGGTGATTACGAGCTTTTGTTTGTAATCAATAAATTCCGCCCCTTAACACGCAATGCCGATATGACGCTGGAGATTATGGCGGAAATTGAAAATGCCTGCCATATGAAATTTACAGGAATAGTAAATGACTCCAATCTTGGCGATGAAACAACTTTCGAAGACGTGCTCGACTCCGTTTCCTATGCAAACGAGGTTTCAGAAAGAGCAGGAATCCCCATTAAAATGACTGCTGTTAAAAAAGATTTATACGACAAGCTTTCAGATAAAATAGAAAATTTAATGCCTATCGAGCTTTATGTAAGACAAAGCTGGGCAGAAAGGAATGAATAAAATGGCAAAGGTAACCTTTGATAAGGATATGTGTAAGGGTTGCGGTCTGTGCGTAACAGCCTGCCCCAAAAAGATTGTTGCACTTTCAGACGATCTTAACAAACGCGGCTACCATCCTGCACAGGTAGTAGAGCAGGATAAGTGCATTGGATGCGCTTTCTGTGCAACAATGTGCCCCGACTGCGTAATTACAGTAGAGAAATAAGGAAAGGAATGAGAATAAATGGCTGAAAAAGTTTTGATGAAAGGTAACGAAGCTTTGGCAGAAGCAGCTATTATGGCTGGCTGTAAGCATTACTTCGGTTATCCTATTACTCCGCAGACAGAGGTTGCGGCATATATGGCAAAGAAAATGCCTAAAACAGAGGGCGGCGTTTTCCTTCAGGCAGAAAGTGAAATTGCAGCTATCAATATGGTTATTGGTGTTGCGTCCACCGGTAAGAGGGTTATGACCTCTTCCTCAAGCCCCGGAATAAGCCTTAAGAGTGAGGGTATCAGCTACCTTGCAGGCTGCGACCTTCCCGCACTTATTATAAATGTACAGCGTGGCGGTCCCGGACTTGGTGGTATCCAGCCTTCACAGTCTGACTATTTCCAGGCTACAAAGGGCGGCGGACACGGTGACTTCCACCTGCTTGTTCTTGCTCCCAACAGTGTTCAGGAAATGGTTGATATGGTGTTCAAGGGCTTCGACCTTGCTGAAAAGTACAGAATGCCCGCAATGATTCTTTCTGATGGTACTATGGGTCAGATGATGGAACCTGTAAGCCTTGAAAAGGGCGAAATCAACGAATATGATAAGTCCTGGGCACTTACAGGAACAAAGGGAGAGAGAAAGCCCAATATAGTAAACTCTCTTTATATCGCTCCCGAAGAACTTGAAAAGCTTAACTTCGAGCGTTACGAGCGTTATAAGAAGATTGAGGAAGAGGAAGCACTTTACGAAGAATATCTTATGGACGATGCAGAAATCTGTATCGTAGCATTCGGCGTTGCATCACGTGTATCAAAGAATGCAATCGACATTGCAAGATCTCAGGGCATCAAGGTTGGTATGATTCGTCCTATCACACTTTGGCCATTCCCCAAGAAGGCGCTCGCGGCTGCAGCTGACAAAGTTAAGAAGTTCATCAGCGTAGAGCTTTCAATGGGTCAGATGATTGAGGATATCGAGCTTGCTATCCGTTGCAAGAGAGAGGTTCTCCTTTGCAACCGTACAGGCGGTATGATTACCACAACAGAAGATGTCCTTAACAAAATTTACGAGGCGAACGGAGGTAAAAACTAATGGTAGTATTTGAAAAACCAAACGCACTTACAGAAAATCCTCTCCATTATTGCCCCGGTTGTACACACGGTATCATTCACCGTCTTGTAGCGGAAGCTCTTGATGAGCTTGGTGTAACAGGCAGAACAATCGGTGTTGCATCAGTAGGATGTAGTGTATTCACATATAACTATTTTAACTGCGATATGGTGCAGGCTGCACACGGCCGTGCTCCCGCTGTTGCAACAGGTGTTAAGAGAAGCGATTCCAATAACATCGTATTTACCTATCAGGGTGACGGTGACCTTGCGGCTATCGGTACAGCTGAAACAGTTCATAGTGCAGCAAGGGGCGAAAACATCACAGTTATTTTCGTTAACAATGCAATCTATGGTATGACAGGCGGACAGATGGCTCCCACAACACTCCCCGGACAGAAGACACAGACCTCTCCTTACGGACGTGATGTAGAAAAGGTTGGCTATCCTGTAAAGGTTTGTGAAATGCTTTCACAGGTTGATGGTGCAACATACCTTGAAAGAGTTGCAGTAAATAACGTAGCAAATGTTAAGAAAGCAAAGGCAGCTATTAAAAAGGCTTTCCAGAACCAGATTGAAGGTAAGGGTTTCTCTTTGGTAGAAGTGCTTTCAACTTGTCCCACAAACTGGGGACTCGCTCCTGAAAAAGCTATCGGTTGGCTTGAAGAAAATATGCTTCCCTACTATCCATTGGGAGTATATAAAGATAAGTATGCGGAGGAGAAATAATTATGAATAAGGAAATATTGATTGCCGGTTTCGGCGGACAGGGAATTCTCTT
>JAZLEL010000098.1:0-4030 GCA_045615265.1 Clostridia bacterium
ATGATTGAAACAAGAGGTTTAGTCGCAGCAATCGAAGCAGCAGATTCTATGCTTAAGGCTGCAAACGTAACACTTATCGGAACAGAAAAGATCGGTAGCGGTCTTGTAAGCGTTATGGTTCGCGGTGACGTTGGCGCAGTAAAGGCAGCAGTTGAAGCAGGCGGTGCAAAAGCAGGAAGACTCGGCGTGCTCGTAGCAGTTCACGTAATTCCCCGTCCTCATGCAGACGTTGGAAAGATTCTTCCCACTCTTAAATAATTGGGGGAATAAAAATGTTTATCGGTAAAGTTGTCGGAAGTGTTGTTTCAACACGGAAGAACGAAAATCTTAGAGGCAACAAATTTATGATTGTGGAAACACTTGAAGGCTTCGGAGATAAGAAACAGCGCATTGTTGCTGTTGATAACGTAGGAGCAGGTATTGGTGAAGCAGTTCTTGTTGCGACCGGCAGTGCCGCAAGAATCGGTATAGAGCAGAATACTGCTCCTATTGATGCAGCAATTGTCGGAATCATTGATGATTTGTCATCAATAAAATGATAATCACGGAAAGGAAATGGCTATGAAGTTAGACGAGCTTAAAAGTTTAATGAAGGACGCAGGAATAGCAGGCGCCGGCGGTGCCGGATTCCCCTCCTATGCAAAGCTCAGTGATAAGGCTGATACAATCATCCTTAACTGTGCCGAGTGTGAACCGCTTTTCAGGCTTCACCGTCAGCTTCTGAAACGCTATTCCTTTGAAATCATAAGCACTCTTGATAAAATGTGCGAGTGCATAGGGGCTAAGGAATTTCACGTTGCGATGAAACGCACCTATAAAACTACTGCCGAGGCGGTAGAGCGTGATATTGCTCCCTTTAAAAGAGGTAAGGTAGATTATCTGTATGAAGTTTATCCTGCAGGAGACGAAATTGTCCTCATCCATGATGCTACGGGCAGAACAGTCCCTGCAGGGGGACTTCCCATAGATGTAGGCGTTATTGTATATAACGTAGAAACCGTGCTTAATATCTACCATGCATTAAACGGCGAAAAGGTTACACATAAATATGTAACAGTGGGCGGTGCCGTGAAAAAACCGCAAACCTATCGTGTTCCGCTTGGAACACCCCTTACTTATTTAGTTGAGCTTTCCGGCGGTGTGACAGAGGAGAATACACTTATTCTCAATGGCGGACCAATGACAGGAAAGCTGGCAAATGGTACTGATACCGTAAAAAAGACAACCAACGGTATCTTGGTACTTCCCGAAGATAATCCTGTAATTATGAAACGCAGACAAAATGTACGTGTTCTTAAACGTAGAACTATGTCAGCGTGTTGTCAATGTCAGATGTGCACAGATATGTGTCCCAGACATTTGCTTGGATATCCCATAGAGCCACACAGATTTATGCGTGGTGTGAAAAATGATGACAGTACCGATACACAGGCATTTCTGAATACCCAATACTGCTCTCAGTGCGGTCTTTGTGAAATGGTTGCCTGTAAGCAGGGACTCAATCCCAGAACGCTTATCGGTGCAGCGAAACAAACTCTTGCAAAAAACGGTATTAAAAATACCGATAAAATAGAATCGCATCCGCTTCCAGAGCGTAAGATGCGTAGACTTACAACTTCAAGGCTCAGGCAAAAGCTTGACCTTGAAAAGTATAATAACCCTTCGCTTCTTACAGACGATGAGGTTAAGGTAGAACGTCTTTACATATCCTTAAGTCAAAATATCGGTGCCCCAAGCGTACCGGTAGCTGCAGAAGGACAGAATGTAGCAGCGGGAGAGCTTATAGCTTCTGCTCCGGAAAAAGCACTCGGACTTCCCATACATTCACCTGTAAGCGGTAAAGTAATTAAGGTAAGTGACGATACAATAATTATCGAATCTGCAGAAAGGAAATGATACCTAAATGAATAAAGCAATAGGAATGGTCGAATACTCAACTGTTTCAACCGGTATGCAGGCTGCAGATATAATTGTAAAGACTGCCGAAGTTGAAATCATCGAGGCAAGCACCGTTTGCCCCGGTAAATATATGGTGATTTTTGCAGGTGAAATCAGTGCAGTAAAAGCAGCTGTTGACTCCTGCCAGACGAAATACAGTGCAAAGCTGATTGACTCCTTTGTTTTGGGTAATCCGCATAAGGATTTGCTTCCTGCAATATGCGGAGCAACTGAGGTTAATGAGGTTGAGGCACTCGGTGTATTTGAAACATATAGTGCAGCAGCGGCCGTTGTAGCAGCTGATAACACTGTTAAAACATCTCTCGTTCAGCTTATTGAGGTAAGATTGGCACGAGGTATGTGCGGCAAAAGCTATGTTTTGGTTACGGGCAGCATTTCTGCTGTTACCGCAGCTATTGAAAAGGCAAAGAAGGAATGTCAGGATGGCGGAATGTATCTTGACAGTGTAGTTATTCCCAGACCCTCAGCGGATTTGTGGAAGAATATCCTGTAAAGACGGTCAAAGGAGGAATTAGAAATGGTAGATGAAAAATACATAAGTCAGATTGTTGAAAGCATCCTTAACGAAATGGGTGTTCAGAACAAGGGAAATAAAAAGCTTCTTGGTGTGTTTGATGAAATGAGCGATGCACTTGAAGCTGCTCAGGCAGCCTACAAGAAATTCCGTTCATACACCGTTGAACAGCGTGAAAAAATGATTGAAAAAATCCGTAAGTACACTCTTGACAATGCACAGATGCTTGCAGAGTTTGGTGTTAAGGAAACAGGTATGGGTCGAGTAAGTGATAAGGTTATCAAGCATCAGCTTGTAGCAAACAAGACTCCCGGTACAGAAGACCTTAATGCTAAGGTTTGGACAGGTGATCAGGGACTTACCCTTGTTGAAATGGCTCCTTACGGAATAATCGGCAGCATTACACCCTCAACAAACCCCAGTGAAACAGTAATCTGTAATTCAATGGGTATGATTGCAGCAGGTAATGCAGTTGTATTCAATCCTCATCCCGGCGCAAAGCTTACTTCAAATACAGCGGTTGACCTTGTTAACCGTGCAATTCTTGAAGCAGGCGGACCGGAAAACCTTGTAGTATCAGTAGCAAATCCTACAATGAAAACCTCCGAGGAAATGGTTAAGGCAAAGTGTATTAAAATGCTCGTTGCAACAGGAGGTCCCGGCGTTGTAAAAATGCTTCTTTCCTCTGGTAAAAAGGCAATCGGTGCAGGTGAGGGTAATCCCCCTGTTATCGTCGACGAAACAGCAGATATCAAAAAAGCAGGTGCAGATATTGTTAAGGGTGCAAGCTTTGACAACAATCTTCCCTGCATTGCAGAGAAGGAATGTTTCGTAGTTTCCTCTGTCGCAGATAAGCTTATTGCAAGTATGATTGAAAACGGAGCTTATCTTGTAAAAGGAAGCGATATTGATAAGCTTATAAAGGTAGCTCTCGTTGAAAAAGACGGAAAGCTTATTATAAATAAGAAAATGGTTGGTAAGGATGCAAGTAAGTTCCTCAAGGAAATCGGTATTGAAGCTGATCCCAGACTTATCATCTGTGAAACAGATTTCAACCACCCCTTTGTTCAGACAGAGCTTATGATGCCCATTCTTCCCATCGTAAGAGTTAATGACATTGATCAGGCAATCGAATATGGTGTAAAGGCAGAAAACGGCAGACGCCACAGTGCTCACATTCATTCCAAAAATGTTGACAATCTTACCAAATTTGCCCGTGAAGTAGAAACTACTATCTTCGTAAAAAATGCACCCTCTTATGCAGGAATAGGTGCAGGCGGAGAAGGATATACAACATTTACCATTGCAGGTCCTACCGGTGAAGGACTCACAGCAGCACATTCATTCACACGTGCAAGACGTTGTGTAATGGTAGACGGATTTCATATTGTATAAGGAGTAAGATATAATGAAAGCACTCGGAATGATTGAAGTATATAGCTTTACAACGGCAGTTTGCGTAGCAGACCTTTGTGCTAAAACAGCTGATGTAAAGGTAATAGCCTTTGACAGAAACCGTCCTATAAGTGCCGATGTTCCGGCACCGCTTGTAATGGA
>JAZLEL010000099.1:0-10334 GCA_045615265.1 Clostridia bacterium
GCTGTTTGTCAATAGTGCGCACTTGTTCAAGAAGAATCACACTATCCCGTGCAAGACCGTATCGCTGTGCGTCAATTTCTATATGAGTCGGAAGTTTCGCCTTGTTTATCTTGCTGGTTATTGCTGCTGCAATTACAGTCGGGCTATACTTATTCCCCACATCGTTTTGCACCACGAGAACAGGTCTTATACCGCCTTGTTCAGAGCCTATCACAGGACTAAGATCAGCATAAAAAATGTCACCGCGTTTTACTACCAAAATTATTCACACTCCGATAAAAAATCCTCGTAGATTTTATATGCACTTTCATCGGATAGCAGAGAATCCTCGGCAAGTGATAAATTTATCTTGCCCATTTCCAGATATCCCTTTTTCATTTGTTCCTTTAATTCAATTTTCCTGTTTTCATTAATGTAATGGCTTACCGCCAATGCAATAAACTCACTTCGTGACCGATTAAGTGACGAGGCGATTCTGTCCGTCTCCTCAACTAAAAAATCGGGCAATGCGACAGATATCTTGCGCTGTGCCGAACTTTTCATCTGACATGCCCCCTTAAGAAATACTATATCTATTATACAATATTATTTCCGGCAGGTCAAATGAAAAGTTTTCCCAATGAACCGTAACTATGTAACGGCTGTGCAATCTACATTTTCATTATGCACATAAAAAACCTGTCTAATACAATTTATCCTGTTATTTCTTTTATTGCGGGGGAAATAAGCTTTATGATGTCGTCAGCAGTTACCGAAAATGCACCGATTTTCTTTTCGCCGAGAAGCCCTGCCTGTGCATGAATAAAACAGCCTGCTGCTGCACTGTCAGTAAGAGAGAGTCCCTGCGCCGCCAGAGCTACAATTATTCCTGCAAGCACATCTCCGCTGCCTGCCTTTGCCAAAGCACTGGTGGAAACAGGCGACACATACTTATTTCTTCCGCCGTATGTAATAACTGTACGTGCCCCTTTTAAAAGAAGATGTAATCCGTTTTTACGTGCAAATTCATCTGCCAGCTGTATTCTGCGACTTTCTATGTCTGAAACCTTATATCCGCTTATCCTTGAAAACTCTTTAGTGTGGGGAGTTAGAAGAACATTCTTGTTCTCTACAACCTGCATCTTGCCTGCAAGGGCATTTATACCGTCAGCATCAATAACAACAGGGCAGTTTGCCGCATTTAAAACATTTGTTATGAGAGCATCGTGTGCTCCCTTTCCTATTCCGCAGCCTACCAGAACGCTGCCGGCAGTTTTTATCGCATCGAATGCATCCTGTGAAAGAGTTGGAAGCATCACTCCGTTTTGTTCAGGCACTGGAATAACTATTGCTTCCTTTACCAATATATTCAAAACAGAGCAAATTGGTGCAGGGGCAATAATCTTTACCATTCCGCAGCCTGAGCGTTGCGCCGCCATTGCAGCCATTGCTGCAGCACCTGACATGGTTTTGCTTCCCGCAACAATTACCGCAGTCCCAAAAGAGCCCTTATGAGAATACCTGCTGCGAACAGGGAGCATAGTCTTAACAAGCTTTTTTGTAAGCGGGACGCACGTACTTTGAGTAATAGAATTATAGTCAACAGGGATTCCAACCTCTGCAATTACAATTTCCCCGCATAAATCAACGCTTTCGTTGGAAAGCATACCACATTTGGGTGCAGTAAAGGTAACAGTTTTATCTGCTCTTACTGAAATTCCGCAGCTCTCGCCGGTATCACTGTTCATTCCGCTGGGAACATCGCAGGAAACAACGTATGTATCAGATGCGTTAATTATCTTTATAGCACGTATAATATTTTCATCATTAATATTACCGTTTACACCTATGCCGAAAACTGCATCAAGACTGCATTCAAAGTCCTCGGTAGGAAAAGTTACCGCCGCAGTTACGGGGATTTCCTCCTCTACCGCCTTTTTATAAAGAAGCTGACATTCATTTGTTGTAGGCTCGGCTACCTGTACAATTTCGACACGTTTTCCGTGTCTTTTTAGAAGAATGGCAGTGGCGTAACCGTCACTGCCGTTATTTCCTTTACCGCAGTACACCCTTACAGAATTAAAATCTTTAAGTTCGTTAAAACATACTCTTGCGGCGTTTTCTATAAGGTGCATGGATGAAACATTCTCCATAGCACGTTTTTCTGCCTCTCTTATCATATCAACAGATAAAAATAACATAATATCATATCCTTATCTTTTTTATTGGCTGATAACAACCTTTGACGGTGCGTGCTTTTTAAGCATCTCCAGCGCTGCATATGGCGGTTCAAATTTAATCAGTGTTCTGTTGTCTCTTTCAACTATTGCAAAATATACATTCGCATCTTTTTGGTTTGTTGTTGCATCAATAGTTTTTCCGAAATCACCTTTAGCCATCTGGGCATAATTTACATCGTCAAGGGGTGCGAGGATGCTGACATCCTTAATTGAAAAAGATATAAGCCTTTTTCTGTTTGCGGCGTTATATATAACATCAATATCCACGCCATCACCCGTAATTATATATTCATACTCCCGTTTAAAGCGTGAAGAAAGCCTATACGCTCCGTAAAAACAGCCTACTGCAAGCAGCGCTCCAAGCCCTGCGACAGAAGGGATGATAAAGAGACACACGCAGGAAAGCACCAGTGCTGACAAATAAATCAGCACTGTGAGAATTCTTTCCAATACACTCTTATTTCTTTTTACCAGATATTCTTTAAAATCCATCTTTTAAATTCTCCCTATATCCCATCTATGAAGCCCGCACTTCCGCCATCGGAAGGCTGTGTAACAGGGGGATTCGTTTCATTTCCTGGAACAGACGGAGGATTGTCCGAAGGCTCACCCGGATTCACTGATCCGCTGTTTTCGCCCTCAACATTTTCAACAATTCCCTCTATTTCCTCATCCTTTTCTAAAATATCCTCCCCTGAATTCAGATTATTCTCATTAAATTCATAGGGATGATGTGAACAAAGCTTTGTAGGGATATTATCCTTTTTATATTTTTTAGAAGTTACATTCTTACACGCAGGTGTTGCACGCATCTTACTGTCTGCACAAACCATAATATCGTACTTGCCCTTTTCCTCATTCTGCAGGAAGGGAACGTTCTTAAGGTCTTCATGGATAGGTGTCATAACCTTTCTCCACGCTACCGCTGCCGGATTAGGTGAAAATCCACGAAGCTCAGCAGGCTGATCATAGCCAAACCATACTGCACCAACGTAATAAGGTGTAAATCCAACAAACCATCTGTCGTGGTTGCTGGACGTTGTTCCTGTCTTACCGGCAACTCTCATTCCTGAAATACGTGCAGCGGTACCTGTGCCTGCATTTACTGCATTTGTGAGCATTCCTATTACCTCTTCCGCGGTGCTTTCGCTCATTGCAACCTGCTCTTGTGCCTTATGCTCTAAAAGAACATTTCCGTCAGAGTCAAGTACCTTTGTGTAAAGTGAAGGCTTTATATATTTACCGCCGTTAGGGAATGTACAGTATGCCGCACACATATCCAGAACTGTTACACCATCTGTAAGACCGCCTAGTGCAATAGGTGCCAGTCCTATATCCGACATAACTTTACCATTTTGTGTACGCTTTTCTACAAGTGTATCCACATGAAGATTATTTTTCACGAAATTAAACGATGCCTTTGGTGTAAGATAATCACATATTTTTACAGCGGGCACGTTTCTTGAACCGCGAAGTGCCGATGCCACGGTAATTCTTCCTGCAAAGCTTCTGTCATCATTTCTCGGTGCCCATTCACCATATTCCACAGGTGCATCATTTACTATTGTAGAAGGCGTAACAAGGCCGTATTCCACAGCGGGCGCATATACAGAAAGAGGTTTTATTGACGAACCGGGCTGACGGAGAGTCTGTGTAGCACGGTTAAGAGTACGGTTTCCTTCCTTCTGTCCTCTGCCGCCTGTGAGTGCTTTTACAAGACCTGTATATGGGTCCATTATTACCATAGATGACTGAGGCTGATTTGTTCCAGATGCCTTTTGGAATGCTGAAGGATCATTATAAACCTGATCCATACACTCCTGCATCTTCGGGTCCATGGAAAGGTAGATTTTAAGTCCACCATTATAAAGGATTTTAACTGCAAATTCCTTCGTGTAGTTATATTCCTTCATCAGGTCCTCTATTACCTGATCGATAGCTGCATCTGTGAAGTAGCTTTGATACTGATTTTTTGCAGCTTCATCCTTGCTTACAAATTTAAGCTCCTGAGTCTTTGCCTCCTCATATTCTTCCTTGGTTATAAACTTAAGGTCATGCATCTTTTTAAGGATGACAAGCTGCCTTTGCTTATTATTCTCGGGATTAACAAGGGGGTCATACTTTGTAGGATACTGAGTTATACCCGCAAGTACTGCACACTCTGCAAGTGAAAGCTCCGATACTTCTTTGCCAAAATAAGTCAGCGAAGCACTTGCAACGCCATTACATTTTTGGCTGAGATAAATAGTATTTAAATAATACTCCAGAATTTCATCCTTGGAAAGCTCTCTTTCCAGGTTATAAGCACGGTAAATCTCCTGAATTTTACGTTTTACCGAGTAATCATCGTCCTGTGTAAGGTTTTTTATAAGCTGCTGGGTAATGGTACTTCCGCCATAGCTTGAATTTCCCCTTTTCGTAATATACTGAAATGCAGCACCCATAAAACGTTTTATATCAACACCGTTGTGTGAATAAAACCGCTCGTCCTCAATTGCCACAAAGGCATTTTTTAAATGTTCAGGCATTTCGGCACCGGATACCCATATACGGTTTTCCGTATCGTAAAGCTGCTCGTATTCAATCATTTCGCCGGTTTCAGGGTCCTCAATATAGACAAACGAGGTGAGATTAAGTCTCATATTTTCCACATCTATAAGCTCTGCATCCTCCACATAACCTATGAGCGAACCGCAAACAAGCCCCACAACACCGATAAGTACTATGCCGATAACTAAAGCCAAGCCTGCCAACAATTTCATCGACAAGCTGTTTTTGCGTTTATGTTTTTTTCTTTTTCTGGAACTGTTTGTTGCAGCAGCCCCTGTTCTTTTCCTGTTAGAACCGTTCTGTGACTGTCTTTCCATAAAAGCCACCTCCTAAAGCGGGTTCTTCCGCCGACTATACAGATAAAAAAACACTTTCCCTTCTACCTATACAGTGTTTAGTATAACACCAAAGCATTAAAAAAGTGTTACAAACGCCACATTATTTGTATAATACGGCGTAAAACGCACAAAATATCTGTTGAAAAGCCATTTTTTAACGAATTCTCCGAAAAGAGGGGCAGTTTATGAAGTTAAAATCATTTATGCTTATATTAGTGTTATTTGTCGCAGTTTTTTCCACCTCTATGCTTGGATATATTTTCGGAGCGAAAAACAATATTTCGCACACCGATTCCGAGAACATTCCCGTGCCACAGGCAGAATATACTAAAGACGTTTCCGCTAAGGCTAATGAAGCTGAAGAGGAAATTGCGGTCAAGGATTTTAAGGAAACCTATATTCTGCGTGAGGCTAACGGGAAATTGGCACTTTTTATTAGATTCGCAAACGGCGATGAGGAGCTTTATAACAGTTATGACGTTTCTGTAAGTCTTCTCCCCAGAAGCGACCGAGAAGAGCTTAAGAGAGGCATTGAGCTAGGCTCATTAAACGAGGCATTGCAGCTTGTAGAAGATTATGTAGAATAAGAAAGACATAGGGCTGTTTCCTTTAGCAAAATAACAATGAACCTATTTTGCTAAAGGAAACAGCCCTTATTTTATGATATAAAAATCTGTATTAAAGTTGTTTCATGAGCTCCATCATTCCCTCTACAATGATATCATCGCCACCGGGAGCAAGTACAGAACCTCTTGCCTCGTAGCCGCCTTCTTCGTATGCCTGTTTCGTAGGGATATAACCGCCTGAGCTGTTAGTCAGGCAGCACAGGATTGTTGTATCAAAGGGGGAAGCTGTACAGATACGGTTTCCTATTTCTGTAAATGGTTCTCCTCCGATTCCTGCAAATACTAAATCGCCGATTTTAATTGCCGACAAATTGAATTTGAACGCTTCAGGACCATTTTCAAGTCTTATAATACGTTTTGCCTCTGCAATCGCTGTCGTAAGCTCCATTTCCTTGTACGGAAGCTCGTTCGCTCTTCCTTCCATATACAATTCATATGTTCTTCTCACTTCTTCAAGCCTGTCATTCTCCTTATGAGAGGGGAGCATTACAGAGCTTTTTGCGAAGGATATTTTATCTGCCTTAACCTTCTCCGTTATAGAACATACAGATAGCACTGCACCTGCAATTACTCTTCCCATATGTTCTGCATGCTTTATACTTCTGGGAACTCCGTCAAAATCAATTTCTGAAATTTCGCTTTCGCCCTTTGTGGGACTTACATTTACATGGTTGACATCTCCCTGCGGTGCAAGAAGGAACATAGATTTTGTATTGGGAATGGCATTTTCTATAATCTGGCACACATATCCCATATAGTCGGCACTTATATATTCACCGCCTACCGAATCGGGATGCGTACCGAAATTAACAATGAAAATGTCATCTTTATTTTCTCTTACTATTTTAACGAGCTTTACCGTTTCATTGGGGACTGCCAATGCATGGTCTATATTTTTGTTGTTTACACCGGGGTTTGTCGCAACACTGCCGTCCTTCATACGGTAGCGGCGTATAAACGAAATGTTTTTCGCCTGAGCCTCTGCCGTTTCAATTGTGGATTCTTCTAAATCCTGGAGTGCATATACTGCAGCATCACTCGCACAGGAAACCAAAAAAGCATCATATGCTTCAGTGCTTCTTCTATCAGACGCAAAATCCTTACCCACAACAGGACCAGTATGAGTGTGTGAGCAGTTAATAAAGATTGCATTCTCATCAATTCCCGTAGCTTCACTAACTGCAACCTTAAGGTCATCAAAGTATTTCTGTGCAAAAAGACATAAATCAACCGCAATAACGACAGCTCTGTTTTCACCATCATCAAATGCAGTCGCTCTTACATATAAATCATCCAATATTCCCTTTGTAAAACGCGGTTCGTAATATCCTACAATCGGTGTGCCATAGGGAGGATTAATACATACCTTTGAAAAACCTATTTTCATAAGAACATCTCCTTTTTTCTTATATAGTGATTTTTATGCAACTACTTCGATAGCATCTTTACCTTGTGACAGTTTAGATTGTAATTTGGATATTGCAGGGAAGTAGAAAATTAGAAGAGTAATAATAGATGAAATCCAGCCTATGGGCCAAATCAGATACAGGAATGTAAGATTCGGGTAGAGCGGAAAAACAAAATAAACCCACGGGAAGCGTATCAAACACATAAATATCATTGTTGAAACAGCCGGAACAACAGGCTTACCTAATCCCTTAAGTGCTCCGCCTAAAATTTCGTTTATGCCGCAAAGGAAATATGTACTGGATACAAGAACCATTTTTTGCTGAGAATATTTTATAACCGCAGGAGTCGTTGACATAATTGACGACAGCTCTGCCGAGAAAATTGCCGATAGAGAACCAAAAGTTAAGCCCAGAGTAGCTGTAATCAACACTGCCCGAACAACAGTCTTCTTCACCCTGTCCACATTTCCTGCCCCTATATTTTGCGCAACGTAGGGTATAGTTGCAAGTGCAGGAGCATAAGTAATCTGATACATTATCCCGTCAAACTGATTTGCAATTGCAACTCCCGTAGTAGCATCTGCGCCGAAGGTATTTACGGTCGCCGCAATTATAACATTGGCAAATGAATACATCGCTGTCTGAAGGCCGGACGGAATACCGATGAAAACCATTTCCTTAAGCTCAGAAGCATAAAATCTGATCTTTCTGCAATCGATACGTGTTTGCTCATTTTTCATTAAAGTTCTGAAAGCAAGCATGCTGATGACAAGGCTGGATATACAGGTTGCAATAGCAACTCCTTCAACATCCATATCAGTTGCAACTACAAATATTACAGTAAATAAAACCTTTATTATTCCGCCGAGAATGAGAAAATACATAGGCCTTTTAGTGTCGCCTGCCGCCCTTAGTATAGCAGCACAAAAATTATACAGCATCAGAAGAGGAATACCATAAAAATAAATTCTGAAATAAGAAGTTGCCTTAGGAAGAAGGCTGTCGTGACAGTTTGTCATTTTCAAAAAAGTTTCTGCGAAGGTTGCACCGATAAGCATGAGCAGAATACCACCGACAACAGAGAATGAAATCGCCGTCATAATAGCCTTGTTAACACGGTCCTTATCTCCAAGACCTATTCGCTTGGCAACAACAACATTTGCACCTACGGAAACACCTATAAGAAGGCTGGTACACAGTGTTATAAGCGTTCCGGCAGCACCAACAGCACCTACCGCACTGTCATCTGAAAAAACCTTCAGCACAGTCATATCTACAATATTAAATATTGACTGCATAACATTCATTATCATAACTGGGATAGATAAAGCAAGCAAGCCCTTTGTAATTGAGCCCGAAAGCATATTTACGTTGCCCTTTCTCATTTTAAACACACCTCTCCTAAAAGTTCACATTTAAAGGTATTATAGCACGTTATTTTTAAATTTACAATACCTTTTCATAGATTAACTTGCACAAAACATAGGTTTGGTGTATAATACACTCAGTAAGCGAGGAAAAACAATGAAAACAAATGAGGTGGATTATGAATATAGAGTTTGACAGAATTCGATATAATCACAATCTGGGTTACAGAGTATTGCATATAACAGGCATGAATGCCGGAGAGACTGCCCTCCCCTTCCTTCACCATTGTTTTAATTATATGCTCATGTATTTTAAAGAAGGCTCAGGACGCATTAGAATTGAAGGAAACCGATATAATCTTGATGCTGGGGACCTTATAATATTAAATCCCTCTGAATTGTTCCAGATTACTGTTGATGACGGAATTTTTCACGAACGTGTAACCATAAATCTGAGCGAAGCCATGTTTGCATTCTTTTCTTCTGACCAAAGCTCCCTGTTTGTGCCTTTTTTCAAGCGAAAAAAAGGCATGGGAAATCGAACCCCTGCAGAATTAATAAAAAAACATGGCATCGACAATCATATCGAAAGTATTCTTAAGCATCTTCAATCATCTGATTCCTCTAGCCCTATTTTGGCTTTTTGTAAAATCGTTGAGATGCTGGCGTGTATAAAAGAATCAGTTTCATCGGATTTACTGAAAGAGAGCGGTCAAATTCTCTCAAATCCCTTAATAGAAGATGTGCTTAAATATTTAAATTCCCACTTTAAAGAAGATATAAATATTTCTGACATTGCACAAAAACTAAATATTAATAAATCATACCTTTCACATTTGTTTAAGGAACATGTTGGAATGGGCCTGTGCACTTACGTAACTTTCAGAAGGATACAGCTATTTAATACTCTTATAAAGGAAAATGATTCAATTGAAGATACCTGCTACGAAGTGGGTTTTCAAAATTATTCAAACTTTTTCAGATTATATAAAAAGTATATGAAAATGACTCCGTCACAATTTAAAAGACAAATAAAGTCAGGTGAAAAGCTTATTGATATAAATTCTTAAAAAAATTAAAACCCATCAATGCTTATATTCAACCGCAGTATTGTACATATTTTTCCTGAAATCAGCAGAAAAATCAATTGTATTTATTATTGCATCAATATATAATAAACAAAAATACAATTGGGAGGTATGTAAACATGAGATTTTTAAGGCTCCAAAATGGTGCCAGGTTTACCAACAGGCAAATACTTGCATTCCTAATTCCCATTATTTTTGAGAATCTGTTGACGGCGATGCTTGGAACGGCAAACAGCTTTATGGTATCGGGGCTTGGGGAAGCTACTGTTGCCGGGGTTGCCCTTGTAAGTCGCATTGATAATTTTGTAAGGCAGTTTTTTCTTGCCCTTGCAACCGGCGGCAGTGTTGTCCTTGCCCGATATATAGGTGCAAGAGATCAGCAACGTGCACAAACAGCGCTTAAGGAAAATATTAAAATTGATGTTATTCTGGGTCTTGCAGTTACGCTATTAATGGTTCTTTTTAAAGACTGTATTTTAAGCCTGTTATTTGGAAATGCTGATAAAGATGTCCTTGATATAAGCCGTTCCTATATTACTTTTGAGGCACTTACATATCCGTTTGCTGCACTCTATTATGCTACCACTGCATCTTTCAGGGCAATGGGAGAGAGTAAGACTCCTTTCATAGCATCGATTTCGATGATGATTCTCAATATTTCCCTGAAGTACATATTCATTTTTAAGATGAATATGGGAAGTCGGAGGCCAAGCGGTCTTAGGAAGACAAGCAAGTTG
>JAZLEL010000100.1:0-9114 GCA_045615265.1 Clostridia bacterium
CTTTGTCAGGTTACCCGAAGGCGTACGTGGGTACGTCGAGAGGCGAAGTTTGTTCGTAGCAAAAAGGCTTAAAAAACAGAAAAATCGAATAAATTGAGATTTTTCAACCAATTTAACACAATTTCACGACTATAAACTGTCCATATTCTGTATTATTATCGCCTTTTTGCGTTCTGGACTTTTTTTACATCCCCTTTTTAACATTAGAAAGAATTATATAACACTGTTTCCTCCATCGGTCGGAATTGGCTGTGAAATTCGTGGGGAACAGCATCAGGAGCAGGATATCCCATTACCAAAAGTGCCACAGGGACTATATTTTCAGGAATATTAAATGCTTCCCGCATTTTAAACGGATTAAAATGCATTACCCATGTTGTGCCTACTCCTTCATTTTCTGCTGCCAGCATCATGTGCGTTGTGACAATGCTGGCATCAACCATACCGCTTTGTACTCCGTCATATTTGCGTGTCCAGCATTCATCTTTATTGTAGCAGATGAGCATAGCAGTATTTGCACCAAAGTGTGCACGGGTGCAATCCTGGAGCTTTTCTATGGCATCAGGAGTATTTATAACCAGTATCCTCTGGGGCTGAGCATTGCAACCGGTGGGTGCAATGTGTGCTGCCTCCAAAATACGGTCAATGCTTTCTTTCTTTACAGGTTCATCGGTGAATTTCCTTACAGAGTAACGCTTCTTAATAAGCTCATTGTATTCCATATTAAACCTCCTTGCAATTTAATACCCATATTTAGATCGCATATTTTTCATAAAGGTAAAAACCACCATTAAGGACAGTGCCTCTGCCGCAATAATTGATAGCCATATTCCGTCAAGCTTAAGAAAAATGGGGAGGACAAGTACTGCGATAACCTGAAATAAAAGAGTCCTTAAAAATGATATTATTGCAGAAACAAGTCCATTGTTGAGTGCCGTAAAAAAGGAAGAACCAAAGATGTTGAAACCTGCAAGCATAAAAGAGAAGCAGTATATTGTAAAGCCACGTACCGTCATAGCGAAAAGGTCCTTGTCATAACCGACAAAAACTTTAGATAACGGCATTGCCAGAAGTATAGAGACCACCGTCATAATAACTGAAAATGAGAATATGATAACAAGACTCATTTTAAGAAGCTTTTTAAGCTCTAATGTGTTATTTGCACCATAATGAAAGCTTATTATAGGAGCACTTCCTACGCAAAACCCTATAAATACAGAAATAAATATAAAGTTTACATACATAATAACACCATATGCTACAATTCCGTTTTCTCCTGCAAAACGAATAAGCTGAAAGTTATATAAAATGGTGACAAGCGACATTGAAATATTAGTCATCATTTCACTGCTGCCGTTTGCACAGGTTTTGAAAAGTGCCTTCATATCAACCCGTGCCTTTACAAGACGAAGGGGAGATTTTTTTGTAAAAATGAAGTACAGAAGAGGGAAAGTTCCTCCAACAAGCTGACTTGTGGCAGTGGCGATAGCCGCACCTGCAAGCCCTAATTTAAATACTGCGACCAAGAGTGCATCTAAAACAATATTTGTTACACCTGCGGCGACTGTTACCCATAGCCCTAAAAGCGGTTTTTCCGCAACAATCATAAATGCCTGAAGTTCATTTTGCAATATAAAGGCAAACATACTGGGAAGTA
This sequence comes from Clostridia bacterium, assembly GCA_045615265.1. Lineage (GTDB taxonomy): Bacteria > Bacillota > Clostridia > UMGS1883 > UMGS1883 > UMGS1883. Next base: position 1,658 of record JAZLEL010000100.1, read on the forward strand.
AAATCCGACCGTATAGAACGCAGTCAGAAAGCATCTGACCTCTGGCACCAAGTGCGTATGCCACAGATCTTATATATATAGCACCAAGCACCGAAATAATAAGCGAGAAACATAATGAAACATAAATCAGCATTGAAAACGTAGCGTTTGCTTTTTCCTGCCTACCCTCGCCAAGATATCTTGCAACCAGTGCACTTCCGCCTGTTCCTATCATAAACCCTATTGCACCGATTATCAAAAATACCGGCATAATAAGATTAATTGCGGCAAACGGTGTTTTGCCAGCAAAATTAGAAACAAATATTCCGTCAACGATACCATATATTGATGTGAATATCATCATTATTATTGAGGGTAGTGTAAAACGCAGTAGTTTTCGGTACGTGAAATTGTCAGATAACTGGATTTTCATAATATAGCTCCTTTACAGAATGTTATTCTATCATATAGCAACAGAAAAAGCAAGAGCACATGATGCTCTTGCCTTAAAACTATCTTTTTGCTATTTCGTCAGTAAATATATCTGCAATTTCCTGTGCGTATTCCTGAGAATGAGCGTGGCTTATTACGTTTATTACGGATTCTGTCCGCTTAGGGATAACAAGTACCCACCCATTTTCAAACACAACCTTTACAGAATCCTTTGACGTATCAGGCTCTATATTGTGCTTGTAACACAAGTCCTTAATGACCGCAGATTGCTCTCCTAAACTGCAGCTGATGTTGGTGCAAACTACGTGTGAGGGAGGAATTTCCCCTTGTAACGCTTCAATAGTTGTGTTTTTTGTGTGCAAAAAATCCAGAAGCAGTATAATAGCACCTACTGCGTCAAAACGATAGATAAATTGGTGCAGGAATAGCTTGCGGCTGTTTTTTGAAAGCTCGTTCATCAGATGAGGCGGGCTTATTTTAGTTCTGTGAACCTTTGCCATATATTTTTCTGCCATAATTTCAATGCTTTCGGGTGCAGATTCAGGAACAAAAATTGTAGCGTGGGGAAAGCTCTTCATAATAATAAGTGAGGTTAATGCACTGTAATCAAACGGAGAAAGTCTTTCTCCTGAATTTTTTACAATTGTAATTGTTTCACATTTATAGTCGCAGATAACGCCAAAATCATAACTGCCTGATTTCAGTTTTTGGTAAAATTCATCACCTGTTGCATCTGTGAAGTCAAAATTGCAATCAAGGTCTTTTGCAGCACTTTTTAATAAATCCTCTGCCCATGGACTTGTGCAATTAATAAGGAGGCTTGCACCAAGAGGTTCTTTTGATGTCGATTTTATAAGATGCTTGAGGTAATACAGCTTATATTCAAAGAGATATTCTGCCTCGCATATCTTTTCTCCAGATTCTCTTTTTGCTTCGCCTGTGCTTACAAGATATGAAAGCTTTTCCAAGGTGGGAGTTTCCACGTCAGCCCCCAGTGAATTTATAATGTCAAGCGTGCCCTGAATATTTCCCTCATAATTGCGGCAACTTAGTGCAATTCCTCCGTCAAGCGAATAAAACCTTATGGCACTGCGTGTGATGGGAAGCGGCTGCTCGCCTAAATCGTACGCTTTACCTCCGGCGGACTGTATTCCCGATATTAAAGCATTTTTTATCATGGAGCTACCCTCAAAGCCGTCAGCAGATACTGCAATTCTCTTGCCCAGTATGCGTGCGGCACTTCTTCCAAGGGTTGCGGCAAACTCGGGGGTTATTTCACGGTTTATAATACCTGTTGCACTTCCATCGGAAAAAATAGAGTTAAGAGACGTGTTTTCCCATATGAGATTTTCACAAACAGTGCTTTCGTCCTCTATAAATTTTTCGGGCCACACATGAACGGAGCTTCTTAAGGTGCAGTGTCTTCCCACTATTGTACCAAAACCTATTACGCTGCCCTCATAAGCGGCACTTTCATAGCCTATTGTGCAGTTTTGCCCTACAATTGCACCCCTTATGGCACAGCCTTCTCCCAGCGCAGTGTTATCCATAATAATACTTCGCTTAATTCCAGCAAAGCAATCTATGCTTACGTCACTGCCGATTTGTGTGTATGCCTCAATCCTTGCACCCTTTGAAACAAAGCTTCCACTGCCTATATATACAGGGGGAACAATAACGCTGCCCTGCATAATGGTTGCATTCTCATCAACCCATACGGAAGGTGCTCTTTCATCACAAGGGAAAGGAAGATTAATTTTTTTATCCATAAAGTCACGGCAGCATTTATGATAGCTTTCAAAGTCGGATATGCTTTTTACGTAGCACAGCGGGGAGATGGAGGCAACTTTAAATACGGGGACAAGTTTTTCCATAAAAGTTTGCAGGTCAGTACATTCGCCCACCTTTGTTCCCTTGGGTACGAGAATAATTCCCATAAAGGAGTTTCCCGAAGAATGAACAGGGTCAGGGCATCGGACGTATTTTGTAATGACTCCTGATGCATCTGTGAAGATGCTGCCGTATTCACAGGCATTGCCGTCAGGCTTTGTAAGAGCCAGTGGACATCCGTTTTTCTCAAATTCAGACAGGGCAATTGAAAAATCCACATCGGTAACAATATTGTCGTTTATTAAAATTACGTCATCATCCAAAAAGAAATCATCAAGGTTTTGAATACCCTGAACCTCTACTTTCATATCGGGAATTTCTACTTTGTAAAAATGCTTTTTAATCTGTTCTGAAAGGTAATTTCCGGATATAACGATTTCGTTAATTCCATGTCGGTGCAGAAGTCTTGCAGCATGTTCTACAACGGGTCTTCCCATAATAGGGAGCATCGCTCTTGGGATTGAACATGTGATAGGACGCAGGCGGTTTCCCTCATCTGGACAAAGTATTACTGCTTTCAAAATATAAACACTCCTTATTTTTCAGAAATTTGTAAACACAGTTCTTTTTCGTCAGTTATGCTTAAAAAAGCAACCTGACTATAATCTGTTATGTTGTATTTTTTAAGCTTCTTTTTAAGCCATTCTTCACTAAGCCCCGCACCTTCTAAATTTTTTCTTCTTAAGACCCCATCCGAAATAACTGTGTGCGGCACGTGAGTCTGTGGTGGCGACAGCTTTAAATCACGGCATACAACGGGGCGTTCTTCCTCCTTGGGTATGACCGATAGTTGACCGTTGGTTTCGATAATGGCACTGTCTATCTGCGAAATTGAACTGTATCCTGCAAGCCTCAGCTGCTCCATTATATCATCAATACATATCCTTAGCTTTGAAAGTGTACTCATTATAATTTTTCCGTCTCTTATAATCTGTATTGGAGAGCCGGTAATAAGGCGCCGCATAAATTCACTTTTTACTACTAATATGGAGGAAGCAAGCTCCAGAAGCACCAATGCAAAAATTGGCAAAATTCCATGTAATAAAGGAGTATCTGTTTTGTCAAGCGGGATGGATGCAATTTCGGATATCATCAAGGTAACGACAAATTCTGACGGTTGCAATTCGCCTAACTGTCGTTTTCCCATAATTCTCATTGCCGTAACTACACAAATATAAAGTATGGCTGTGCGAATAAATACTGTCATATAATACTTCTCCTTTGTAAAGTATTATTTGTAAAACAAAAAAAGAAATTCCCGTTTTGAGAATTTCTTTTTTTAAAATAAATTTTAAGTTTTATGGGGATTATCAAGGGGCAACTCCCTTGATAATAAAATCTGTCAAAAACGAGGGCGTGTACCTCGTCTTTTGACACCTTGCACGGGCTGGCACGGTGAGTGCCGCGCGAGCGAAAGCCCGTCACTCAGAGCGAAACATTTTCGCTAGAAACTTTTCGCTCTGAAAGGATGGCATTGCCATCCGCTTAGCTGACATCAGTCATATCAATATACATTTTTCCGTTTTCAGCAATAAACTCTTTTCTGCCCTGAAGATTATCTCCCAAAAGCAAATCGAAAGTTGCAGCCATCTTTTCAGCATCCTCGCTTACTACCTTAATAAGCCTTCTTGTTTCGGGATTCATAGTTGTCTGCCACATCATATCGGGCTGGTTTTCGCCAAGACCTTTGCTGCGTTGAATTGTAACGCCTTTTTCGGGAAGCTGTGCTAAAATTTCTATCTTTTCCTTTTCGTTGTATGCAAAATATGAAATGTCCTTGTGCGTGATTTCAAAGAGGGGAGATTCAGCAATGAATACCTTTCCCTCATCAATCAGCGTAGGAACAAGTCTGTAAAGCATTGTAAGAATAAGCGTGCGAATCTGGAAACCGTCAACGTCAGCATCTGTACATATTATAACCTTGTCCCAACGAAGATTGTTTATGTCAAATGCGTTCATATCCTTGTTATGCTTGGTTTGAATTTCAACGCCGCAACCAAGGACTCTTAAAAGGTCTGTTATAATCTCACTTTTGAATATTTTTTCAAAGTCAGCCTTAAGACAGTTAAGGATTTTACCACGAACGGGGATAATCGCCTGAAACTCTGCGTCTCTGCCCAGTTTGCAGGCACCCAATGCACTGTCGCCCTCTACGATATAAAGTTCTCTTTTAGTGACATCCTTGCTTCGGCAATCAACAAACTTTTGAACACGATTTGTTACGTCCATTGTACCTGTGAGCTTCTTTTTTATGCTTGCACGTGTTTTTTCAGCCGTTTCACGGCTGCGTTTGTTAAGCAAAACCTGATTTGAAATCTTTTCTGCCTCAGGACGGTTTTCAATGAAGAATATTTCTAAGTTTTTGCGTAAGAACTCTGTCATTGCCTCCTGAATAAACTTGTTTGTGATACTCTTTTTTGTTTGGTTTTCATAGCTTACAACGGTCGAAAAACAGTTGGTTACCAAAATCAAGCTGTCAGAAATATCATTAAATGTTATTTTTGATTCGTTTTTTGTATATTTGTTGTTTTGCTTAATATATGCGTCAATTGCACTTACAAAAGCACTTCTGGCAGCCTTGTCAGGTGCACCGCCATGCTCAAGATAGCTGGAGTTGTGGTAATATTCAATAAATTGCACATCGTTTGAAAAAGCAAATGCAGCACTCATCTTAACCTTGTAATCCTTCATATCCTCACGGTCACGGCCAATGCTTTCTCCATCGCAGAAAGATGTGTTTGAAATACGTTTTTCATTTTCAGGGCAAAGCTCGTTGATATAGTCAATTATACCATTGTCATAACGGAATTCATGTTTTTCCGCATTGCTTCCGTTATGGTATGTGAGCTTGAAGGTAAGTCCTGCATTTACCACAGCCTGCCTTTTAAGCGATTCAATAAAGAAATCAACAGGAATATTGATATCGGTAAAAACCTTTAAATCAGGACGCCATTTAATAGTTGTACCAGTTGAGCGGTATTTTTTCTCTTCTTTATAAAGACCGCCTACATTTTCGCCTTTTTCAAAGTAAAGGGTATGCTCATATCCGTCACGGTTAACAGTTACATTCATATACTCGGCACTGTACTGTGTTGCACAAAGACCAAGACCGTTAAGACCAATTGCATAGCCGTAGTTACCATCGGCCTCCTTGTCGTATTTACCGCCTGCATAAAGCTCACAGAAAACAAGCTCCCAGTTGTACTTTTCTTCTTTGGGATTCCAGTCGAGGGGAATACCTCTTCCGTAGTCCTTTATTTCAATGGACATATCGTTAAAACGAGTAACTTCTATAACCTTACCAAAGCCCTCTTTAGCTTCGTCAATTGAGTTTGATACTATTTCAAATACGCTGTGCTCGCAGCCTTCAAGTCCGTCTGAACCGAAAATAACACCGGGTCTTTTGCGGACACGGTCAGCACCCTTAAGTGCTGTAATACTTTCGTTTCCGTAGCTTTTCTTAGCCATTTACACATCCTCCGTTTTAATGTTTTATTTGTTTTGGATCTGGGCAGCTTTCAATGTGTTTTTCATAAGCATTGCAATTGTCATAGGACCTACACCGCCGGGAACAGGGGTAATTGCACTTGCCACTTGTGAAACACTGTCATAATCAACATCACCGCAGAGCTTTCCGTTTTCATCTCGGTTCATGCCTACGTCAATTACTATTGCACCGTTTTTTACCATATCGGCTGTTATAAACTTTGCCTTGCCCACTGCAGCAACAAGTATATCTGCACGGCGGCAAACCTCTTTAAGATTTTTTGTGCGACTGTGGCAGATTGTTACTGTACCATTCTCGTGCAAAAGAAGCATAGCCTGAGGCTTTCCGACAATGTTGCTTCTTCCCACTACGACACATTCCTTACCGCATACGTCAATGTTGGTAAGACGGATAAGCTCCATAACGCCCGCAGGTGTGCAGGGAAGGAAATCAAAGTTACCAATCATAATTTTTCCTACATTTACAGGGTGGAATGCATCCACATCCTTTTCGGGAAGGATTGAGAGGAGTACCTTTTCACTGTCAATACCCTTTGGCAGCGGAAGCTGAACCAATATGCCGTTAATATCCTTTTTCTTGTTGAGAGTATCTATAAGTTTTAAAAGCTCTTCCTCGGTTGTTTCTGCGGGGAGTGCATATTCTTCGGAATAAAATCCGCATTCTGCACAAGCTTTTTTCTTATTGTTAACATAAACACGGCTGGCAGGATCATCTCCTACAATGATTACTGCAAGTCCGGGATTAATGCCTTTTTCCTTTAACGCTTCCGTTTCTTTTCTGAGGTCCTCTTTGATTTTTATTGAGAGTTCCTTTCCGTTTAAAATCTGTGCTGCCATTTATATTTCTCCTTTCAGGTTTTATCAGACATTGCGGACCAAAACCAATAAGGTCGGCTCTGCCTGCTTTTGTAAGTGCTTCTTTTACAAGCTGATAATTTTCTTTCCTCGATGACTGAAGAAGTGCTCTCTGCATAGCCTTTTCGTGTGGATCGCGGGGAACATACACCTTCTTCATTGTCCTTGGGTCAAGCCCTGTATAAAACATTGCCGTGGAAAGTGTTCCCGGAGTAGGATAGAAATCCTGCACCTGCTCGGGGCGGATATTATTTTTCCTTAAATATACCGCAAGCTCAATCGCATCACGGAGCGTGCTACCCGGATGACTTGACATAAGGTAGGGAACGAGGTATTGTTCTTTACCTATTTCTTTATTTATATCATAAAACTTTTTGCAGAATTTTTCGTATTGTTTTAATCCTGGCTTACCCATGTAGTGCAGCACATTGTCGCTGATATGCTCAGGGGCAACCTTAAGCTGCCCGCTTACATGGTGCTTGCAAAGCTCGTAGAAAAAAGAGTCATCCTTGTCCGCAATTAAATAGTCATACCTTATTCCGCTACGGATAAAGACCTTTTTCACTTTCGGAAGAGAACGCAACTTCCTTAGAAGCTGGATGTAATCCTCATGGCTGACCTCTGCATTGGGACAAACCGATGGATAAAGGCATTGCCTGTCACGGCAAGTACCGCTTTTAAGCTGCTTTTTGCAAGACGGAGTACGGAAATTTGCCGTAGGACCGCCGACATCGTGAATATATCCTTTGAAATCCTTATCCCAGATAAGCTTT
>JAZLEL010000101.1:0-11390 GCA_045615265.1 Clostridia bacterium
GAAGTAAGAAAAGGAAGATTTATTCCGTCACATCATCTTTGTATGGCTTTAACTAAAGAAGATTTTAAAAGAACAATTTCCCTCACGGACGAAGAAATTGCATTTTTTGTAAAAGGGGGAACAATTGCACATAATAGTGAAAAAGGCTATGGTGCAATGCTCTATAAGGAGAAGTATCCCATCGGCTGGTATAAACTGAGTGACGGCTTAGCTAAAAACCATTATCCAAAGCATTTAAGAAAGGTCTGATTTTATGTTTAACGTATGGCATAATATAAATCCTGAAAGAATAAAGAAAGATGACTTTCTCTCTGTTGTAGAAATCCCTAAAGGCGGACGTAATAAATACGAGCTTGATAAGGAAACAGGTATGATTATCCTTGACAGAGTGCTCTATACCTCTACTCACTATCCTGCAAATTACGGATTTATACCTCGTACTTATGCAGATGATGGTGACCCGCTTGACGTACTTGTTCTCTGTCAGGAAAAGATAGATTCGCTTGTTTTGGTGCGTTGCTACCCCATTGGTGTTATAAAAATGATAGATGACGGTAAGGTAGACGAAAAGATTATTGCAATTCCCTTCAGCGACCCTACCTATTCAGGCTATAAGGATATACACGAGATTCCTGACCATATGTCAAGGGAAATCTCGCATTTCTTTGAGGTTTATAAAATGCTTGAAAACAAGGAAACTGCCGTTAATGAAGTCCTCGGCAGAAAAGAGGCAGAAGAAGTTATTCAAAACTGCATCGAATCTTACAAAGAGAAAATTTTAGGATAAAGGATTGAACTTTTATGGGAAAACCATTATTTGTGCTCGCTTCAAAGTCACCACGAAGGAAGTTGCTTCTTAAAAATATAGGTCTTCAGGCGGAGATTATACCCGCTAACGTGGATGAAAGCATCCTCAGCACTCTTCCGCCTGAAAAAATGGTGACAGAGCTTGCCCTCTTAAAAGCATCTGACGTAGCCCGATCTTTCAGAGGGGATACATACGTTATAGCGGCAGACACCGTTGTCGTTCTCGATGGAAAAGTTTTTGGAAAACCCCACGATATAAGTGATGCAAAAGCGATGCTTACTAAGCTTAGCGGAAATACACATAGCGTTTATACAGGCTATTGTGTGGTATGTTGTAAGGATGGAAGTGCGGCGGCTAAATATGAAAGGACAGATGTCACTTTCCGCACCCTTTCAGAAGATGAAATAGATGCATATATAAAAACACGGGAGCCTATGGACAAGGCAGGTGCCTATGGGATTCAGGAAAAGGGCAGTATGTTTGTAGAAAAAATAAGCGGAGATTATTTTAATGTTGTAGGACTGCCTGTATGTGCCCTTTCAAAACTTCTCAAGGATGAGTTTAAAATTAACTTGTTATAACTAAGGATTGAAAATCATGAAAAAGTTCAGTAAAAAACACATTATAATATTAAGTCTGATAACACTGCTTTTTTTGACTATTGCAGCTTTTTCCTTTAAAACAGGAAATAATGCTTTTTCAAATGCCGTAGGAACAGTTGTGTCCCCAATACAAAAGGGGTTTAGTGCAATTGTAAATGGGACAGGCAGAATTATTGGAAATGTTACCTCATCAGGAAAAAACGCAAAGGAAAATGAGAAGTTAAAAAAGGAAATTTCAGAGCTTAAGTCAGAGCTTCGTATGCTTGATGGCTACAAGGCAGAGAACGAACGCCTGCGTGCATTTATCGACCTTAAGGAAACACGTACAGATTTTGAGTGCGTTGGGGCAAATGTCATCGGCAAAAAAACAGGAGAACTAAAAAGTGTTATAACTCTTGATAAAGGGAAAAAACACGGCATAAAGAAGAACAGTGTTGTCTTTGTTCCCGAAGGACTGGTAGGAATTGTGACAGAGGTTGGAGTTAATTTCTGTAAGGTAAGGACAATATTTGACGCAGAAAGCTCCGTTTCGGGAATATGCTTAAGAACGGGCGATATGGGTATTGTTGAGCCGTCAGGCGGAAAATGTGCTATGAATTATCTTGACCGCAGTGCTAAAACAGTTGTTGGCGATATTATAGAAACCTCAGGAACAGGCGGACTTTTCCCAAGAGGAATCGTAATAGGTAAAATTTCTGAGATAAAAGAGGATAGCCGCAATCTTACCCTCAGTGCTGTTATAGAGCCTGGTGTCAATGTTTATAAGCTTGACAGTGTTTTGGTAAGTGTAAAATAATTGTTTAGTACTTGTGGAAGTGAATTAAGTGAAATACGTATGGAAATTCACAGGGGTTTATCTGGCATTTATAGTACAATCCCTGCTTTTAGAAAACTTAAAGATATTTTCATGCTCACCTGATATTTTGATAACCTGTGTTATTATATGCAGCGTTTCAATGTCAGCGGCAGCCGCTTGCGGACTTGGTGCGTTTGCAGGAGTGCTGATGGATGCAATGTATGGAGAGGTTTTTGGAATTAACATATTGGTTTATATGTATCTGGCACTTTTAGTAAGCCTTGCAACAGATGCAAGAAATTCAAACTCTCCTCTTATTATGAGCTGGATTTGTTTTATCAGTGTTGCTACCATGGAAATTGCTCTTGCAATATTAAAGGCAGTAATGGGAAGTGCAGCATCAATTGGAAATGTATGTGCAGGCATATTTGTTAAAGGCATATTCTCCGCATTGTTTGCACTTGTATACGTTCTTCTTTTTCAATATTTTAAGAAACGAAAAAAAGAGAAAAATACCGATAGTGTAGGCTCTGAAAAGGGGGCTGAGGTATGAAACAGAGAAGATATTTGATATTTTACGTGTTATTTGCCCTTGTGACAGGTATTGTTGCAGCCCGTCTTGTGAATTTACAGATTGCAAACGGAAATTATTACAGGGAAAAAAGTAATACACGTACTGTCAGGAGCGTAGCACTTGTCGCTCCCAGGGGAGAGCTTCTGGACCGCAACGGCAGAGCAATTGTGTCAAACCGCACAGCTCACAACGTGTATATTTTAAGTAACCGCGACAGAACGGCAGATGAACTTAATAAAGTAATTTATAATCTTTTAAAAACGGTAAAAAATTCACCTGAAAGTGTTAAGGAAGTGCTTCCAATATCACCACAGGACAGTAAATATAAATTTACCGCAGATAAAAAGAGTATAAAAGAATGGAAAAACAAAAACGGCTTTGATGCCTCTTTGAATGCAGATGAGGTTATGGAAGTCCTTATCAAAAAGTATGAAATTGATACAAATAAATATTCAATGGAAGATGTTATAAATATTGCGGGAGTCCGCCTTAATATGTCAAACCGCGGATTTTCTATGGCATCTCCATACCTGTTTTCGCAGGACGTACCTATTGAAGAAATCAGTGTAATTAAGGAGCAGTCGGAAAGCTTCCCGAATGTAAGCATCCTGAATCAGCCTATCAGGAACTATCCTTACGGCTCTCTTGGAGCGCATATGCTCGGCAGGGTAGGACTAATAAGTGCTCAGGAATATGAGGAAAACTCTGATAATGGGTATACAATAAATTCGGAAATAGGAAAAGACGGTATAGAAAAGTATCTTGAGGATTATCTGAGGGGGGAAAACGGCAGCGGAAGCATAGAACAATCTACCGATGGTTACAGTATGGGACAAAGTGTAGAGAAAAAACCAATAAGCGGAAGAAACGTGAACCTTACAATTGACCTTGATATGCAGCTGGCGTGTGAAGAGGCACTTAAGGATACCATTTTAAATATCAGTTCATCCTCCGATTATGCAGAGGGAGGAAGAGATGCTGATGCTGGAAGCATCGTGGTAATAGATGTCAATACAGGTGATATATTGGCTATGGCTTCATATCCGTCATACGAAATTACAACCTTTGCATCTGATTACAACGACTTATTGAAAAACCCATCAAAACCACTTTTCAACCGTGCCCTGAAAGGAACATACTCCCCTGCATCAACCTTTAAACTGTTAGTTGGGGCAGCGGCACTTAAAGAAGGAATTATAACGACTGACGAAGAAATCCTTGATACAGGAAAATATACTTTTTTCAAGGACTATCAGCCTGCCTGCTGGATATATAACCAGACAGGCGGTACGCACGGATATCTCAATGTGTCAGAAGCGATACGCGATTCGTGCAATATCTTCTTCTTTGATGTAGGAAGAAGGCTTACAATTGAAAAAATCAATGAATATGCTAAGAAGTTCGGCTTTGGTGAAAAAAGCGGAATTGAGCTTGCGGACGAGGAAAAGGCAGGCGTTGTTGCAAGCCCCGAAAACAGAAAGAAAAACGGCGGCATATGGTATCCGGGCGATGCGTGCCAGACTGCCATAGGTCAATCCGATACCCTTGTTACACCTCTTCAGCTTGCAAACTATATGGCAACCATAGCTAATGGCGGTACACGTTACAGACCGCATCTTATAAAATCAATAGAAAACAGAGATGGCACTATCAGTCAGGAAACAGCACCGGAAATTCTTGAAAAGATAGAGTTTAAGGAAGAACACCGTGAAGCAATTATGAAAGCAATGAGAATGGTTGTGACAGAGGGTACTGCACACAGTGCATTTTCTGGATGCAAGGTGTCTGTTGCGGCAAAGACAGGAAGTGCACAGACTTCAGGAATTTATACAAACGGCGTTTGTGTTGCTTTTGCCCCCTATGAACAGCCCCGTATTGCCATTGCGTGCATAATTGAAAAAGCGGGAAGCGGTGCAAATGTTGCACAGGCAGTAAGAAAGGTTGTAGACAGTTACTTTGCAGATGAGGATAATAACGATATTAAAACAAACGTACTGACCAGGTAGGAGGATAATAATGGGACAGCTTTTAGTTAAAGGGAAAGGTAGTAAAATAGAGCTTTGCTTTAGCGAATGCACTTCGCCATCCGATGCATTAGAGCATGTAAAGCTAAAAAGCAGTTTCCTTAAAAATTCTGAAAGCCTGATATCTTACAGCGGGATTGATTTTAGCTATAACGAGGAGATGCTTTTTGAAAAATCGCTTAAAGAGCTGTTAGGAGAGGGGATATCGCTGGAAAAGAAACGCCGCCTCTCAAAATCGCAAATTGAATATTCCTTAGATAAGGATGAAAGGCTGACTCTCGTTATCAATAAATCCCTGCGTAGCGGAGAGGTCGCCGAGAGCAGGGGGGACATTCTTATATACGGAGATGTGAATCCAGGTGCACTTGTTAAGGCACAAGGTAATATAACTGTTATTGGTGCACTGCGAGGTGCAGCACATATTACAGGAAGCGGAAGGGTTTATGCAACATATATGCAACCCTCTCAAATTAAAATCGGAAAGGTCTGTTCATATAATAAAAAAACGGAAAATGTCGGATGCGCAGCAGCAATTGCGGAAAACGGCGAAATAATCTTACAGTGTTTGTGAACAAACAGTAGACCGATAAATAAAATTATGATAAAATTACCCCAGGGGTGACGAGAATGAGTGAAGTAATAGTAATAACAAGCGGTAAGGGCGGCGTAGGAAAGACCACCACAACGGCAAATATAGGAGCTGCACTTGCCCTTTCAGGAAAAAAGGTTGTAATGATTGATACAGATATAGGACTTAGAAACCTTGATGTTATAATGGGTGTCGAAAACCGCATTGTGTATGATTTGGTGGACGTTGTTGAAAATCGCTGTACATATAACAAGGCACTTGTAAGGGACAAGCGTTTTGACGGGCTTTTTCTGCTTCCTGCAGCACAGTCAAGGGATAAGAGTGCCGTTACGACAACTCAGATGAAGCACCTTGTAAGGCAGATGGAGGAAAGCTTTGACTATATTCTGATTGACTGTCCCGCAGGTATTGAGCAGGGCTTTGAAAATGCGGTTGCAGCGGCAAAAAAAGCTATTGTAGTTGCGATGCCCGAAGTTTCAAGTGTTCGTGATGCCGATAGAATTATAGGTCTTTTGGAAAAGCACGATATCCGTGACATTAAACTTGTTATAAATAAATTAAGACCAAAAATGGTTGAAAACGGAAGTATGCTGGGAATTGAGGATATGCTCGATATTCTGGCAATAGACCTTTTGGGCGTTGTTCCTGATGATGAGGATATTATAGTCGCTGCAAATATGGGCGAATATGTTTCAAATATGAATTCTTCACGTGCAGGACAAGCTTATAGAAACATAGCTTCACGTCTTAACGGCGGTGAGGTTGAGCTTATGAAGCTTAAAACAGGATTTTTTGAAAAGCTGTTTTCTAAAAACCGGAGGAGAGCAGTATGATAAGATTTTTTTCAAGAATAAGAGAAAGTTCTGTACAAGATGCAAAAAACAGATTGAAATCTGTGATAATTAATGATAGAATGAATGTGTCATATGATATGACGTTGGAGAAAATGAGAAAAGAGGTTTCGGCGGTGCTTTGTAAATATGCATCTAAAAATGCACAACCGCCGCAGGTTTCGGTAACTTGCAGTCAGGGGGCAATATGCCTTCTCAGTGCGAGCGTTCCGCTTGAAAAGGAGACAACATAAGATGAATATTGCTTTAATAGCACATGATAAGAAAAAAGAATTAATGGTACAGTTCTGTATCGCTTACAAAGGTATTTTATCCAAGCATAAGCTTTTTGCGACAGGCACAACAGGCGGCCTTATTATTGAGGCAACAGGTCTTGAAGTGCATCGCTTCCTCTCAGGACCTCAGGGTGGTGACCAGCAGATAGGTGCGCATATAGCTTATGATGAAATCGACTTGGTTTTATTTTTCAGAGACCCGCTTACAGCACAGCCTCACGAGCCTGACGTTAGTGCACTTTTCCGCCTTTGCGACGTTCATAATGTTCCTTTGGCGACAAATGTTGCTACGGCAGAAGTCCTTATTCACGGACTTCAGAGAGGTGACCTTGATTGGCGTGATATTGTCAATCCGAAAAAATAAAGGAAGTTTAAGGGGTTTTGCAGTATGAGTCTTAGTGACACACCGTCATCGGAAAGGGTTCATATCGGTTTCTTCGGCAGTGCAAATGCAGGTAAATCAAGCCTGGTAAACGCAATTACGGGGCAGAAAATGTCGCTTGTTTCTGAAATTTCGGGAACAACTACTGATGCTGTCAGAAAAGCTATGGAACTGATTCCTCTCGGACCGGTGGTTATTATTGATACACCGGGACTTGGGGATAAGGGTGTACTGGGCGAAAAACGTATAGAAAATACAAAAAAAGTGCTTGAAACGGTTGATGCAGCGGTATTAGTCTGCGATGCACAAAATAACTCCTTCGTTGATAATGAGGAAATTGCAGCAGAACTTGAAAGACGAAAAATCCCTTTTGTAACCGTGTATAATAAAGCTGATAAAATAAAAGAACGTGACAAAAATTTATTTTATGTCAGTGCGATGACAGGGGAAGGGATAGAAAAACTCAAGGAAACACTTGCACGTATAACCCCTGAAAAGACAAATAAAATTAAAATTGTAGATTCCTTCATAAAAAAAGGCGATATCGCAGTGCTCGTAACACCGATTGATGAATCAGCACCTAAGGGGCGCATTATACTACCCCAACAAAATGTGATTCGCAATATCCTTGATATTGGAGCAATCGCAATTGTTGTTCAGCCCGATGAACTTTCCGATGTTTTAAAAAGTATGGGGAATGAGCCTAAGGCGGTCATAACTGACAGTCAGGTGTTTGACGCTGTGTCAAAGATTGTTCCTGATAATATCCCTTTAACATCGTTTTCAATTTTATTTGCAAAGTATAAGGGAATATTAAGCGAGGCTCTCAAAGCAGTGGCGAAGATAGAGCATCTTTCATCAGGAGATAAAATTCTTATTGCGGAGGGATGCAGCCACCACAGACAATGCAATGACATCGGGACAGTAAAAATCCCCGCATGGATAAAAAAACATACAGGTAAAGAAATTCAGTTTGAATTTACATCAGGCCGTGATTTCCCAAATGACTTAAGAGGGTATTCCATGGTAATTCATTGCGGTGGGTGTATGATTACAGAACGTGAAGTTCTTAATCGTATGGAAAGGGCGATAGAGCAAAATATCCCCTTTACTAATTACGGAATTCTGATTGCGTATATAAACGGAATCCTGAAAAGAAGTATAGCAGTATTTCCAGAGCTTAATAAGTTAGTTTAAAAAAGCCCCGAATCGCAAAGATTCGGGGCTTTTAAATTTCTATAAAATTATGACGGAAAAATCACTAGGTCTTATTAAATGAATTTCCTTATTTTCTTTTTTTGCGTACCTGACAGTAAATCCTGTCCCTCCTCGGAAAAGACCATTCCAGACGGCAATTACCCTCTGGGAATTATCCACCATAAACCTGTTCCTTGTAAGCATACACGAATTTGTATACATAGGGCTTATTATGGTTTTGGTGCTTGCACAGGACAGAATTCTTTCAAAACGAAGCTTTTCATTATCCGTCCAGTGAAGCTGCTGCTCAGGACAGGGAAGTGCTGCGTGAAGGCGGATATTTTTGTTATCGTCAATCTTTTGAGTAACTATTTCTGCTGCAAGAGTGTCAATTCCACGTGCCATTCCGCAGTAAAAATCAGTAAATCCGTCATCAATAGCCTTATCTATAACACAGGACAATGTTTCTTTTAATTTTTTAGTGCGGTCGCTGTCCTCGTTTCTTATCCACGGGATTTGCTCAGGACGGTGACCGGTAAAACAACAATACATAATATCACCGAAATTTATTATATCATAAAGAAAAAATAAACACAAATCAAAAAATGTATAAAATTCCTTTTATATGACTATAATACTTATAAAAGGAGTTGAGTATATGGATAACACAGCTTTAGCAATAGCAATTATCGGAGCAATTAACTGGGGCTCAATAGGACTTTTCGGTGTTGACCTTGTAGCACTTTTGTGCGGAGGTCAGACAGCAATTCTCAGCAGAATCATCTACACTGTTGTAGGTCTGGCAGGACTTTGGTGCATAACGCTTCTGTTTAAAGAAAAAATTCCCGCAAGAAACAGTCGTTGATTAAAAAGTAGTTTCCGTATCAAACACGGGAACTACTTTTTTATTGAAAATAAAACATATCTGTGGTAATATATTATGAGAGAAATGAGGTAGTTTTATGGATGAATATATTACACAATTTCTAAAAAGCAGGTTTGTATCGGATTTTGGATTTACAAAATGTACTGATACTCCTTTTGATGGGCTTTGCAATGCAGTATCAATGGTGTTTCGCCTGTCTGATGCAGTTGTGGAGCAGATTGATACAGCACCTACTCATACATATTTCCAGCACTACCGTACAATGAATGCATATATAGATTCTACAACGCATCAGCTTGTTATGGCTCTTCAGGAAAAAGGATACAATGCTGCGGCAGTTCCTGCTAGTCAGTCTGTGGAAGGCCTTTTTGGTATCTTTTCGCATAAGAAAGCCGCAGTTAGTGCAGGACTTGGTTATATAGGGAAAAGCTGCCTTTTTATATCACGAAAATTCGGACCGAGAGTTCGTCTTGGGACAGTATTTACTGATGCACCGCTTGAAACGCTGTGTGCTATGCAGAAGTCTTTGTGCGGTGATTGCAGCATATGTTCAGAAGCGTGCGGTGCCATGGCAATAAAAAATGTAAATTTTGAACAGGGAATGGTGCGGGAAGATATATATGACGCAAAGGCGTGCAGCGATTATATGAAGGATAAGTTTAAGCATATCGGCAGAGGAGCCGTTTGCGGTGTATGCATGAAGGTATGCCCGAAAGGAAAATAAAAAATTAAGAGATGCTATATGGTAGATAGAATTGATTTAAATAATGTAACTGTATGTTATGAATTACAGTATAAAAAGGTTAAAAACATAAACCTCAGGATTAAGCCTGACGGGACAATTCATATATCAGCAAATAAAAGAGTTCCCCAAAAAATAATAGAAGAATTTTTGGTATCGAAGGCGGATTTTATACTTAATACCTTAGAAAAGTATAAAAACACATCTTACGAGGAAAAGGTGCAGTATTTTGAAGAGAACGAGATTTGTGAATTTATAATAAGCCTTTGTAAAAAAGTATACCCCTGCTTTGAAAAGAGGGGGGTAAAATATCCTGAAATCAAGTTTCGCAAAATGGTGTCCCAATGGGGAAATTGCCGCAGAGAAAATGGCATACTGACTTTTAACAAAAACCTTATGTACGCACCGCCTGAATGTATTGAATATGTTGTCCTTCACGAATTTACCCATTTTTTGCAACCAAACCATTCCAGACTTTTTTATGACGAGCTTTCCGTGGTTTGTCCCGACTGGAAAAACTGCAGAAAAAAACTGAAAAATATACGTTTGTAGCAAAAAAGGTGTAACAGAAAAACCAATCTGTTACACCTTTTTTTATTTCATTGCAAGACTGTTGTTAAGAAGTGCACTGCTGTAAAGGAAAAGTACATCTGCGTTTTCAAAGTCCACGAAATTTTTTATAAAGGCACTGTTTATATAACGCACATCAACCACCGTAATTTTTGAATATCCTTCGGCCAATAACGGGGCAATACTGCTTCCAAACGAATCACGGAATAAAATAAGCTCCTTATCGGTTTTACTATTGGGGTTTTCAATGGTTATTAAGGGCGCAACACCTGAAAGGAACATTTCGTAGGGGTCCTTGCTATATGCCTTTTCCATATTATACATCTGCCCCTCAAGAGGAACGCCTGTATCGTAGTAGGTTACCTTACAATTATCAATGGTTTCATTTGTAAGATATTTTATGGTATCGGGTTTAACAGGAAGAGCAAACTGACCACTGTACACTCCGTAAAATGGATTGTCGAGAGTATTTACTTTATAGTCACTCTTAATATCCGTACCCATTTCGGAGGCAAGTGCCTGTGCAATGTCTACTATTTCCTCCTGACGCCAATGGGTGTCAGTTGTGTAATAATCGTCAAGCGAGAGAAGGGGGGTGATGTCAATATATTTCATATACTCTGTTTTATTTCTCATTTCCTCAATAAAGTTATGATAATCTAATGACGGATATCCGTTTTTCGATGCCAGAACAAAGTTTTTATCGGGCACAATTGAGAAATAAATGTTGGCGTTTTTATCAGTTGCATTGGCATTTATAATATTTTGGAACAATTCTGCAGAATAGTTCATCATATAAGGATTTT
The DNA here is from genome assembly GCA_045615265.1 of Clostridia bacterium. Lineage (GTDB taxonomy): Bacteria > Bacillota > Clostridia > UMGS1883 > UMGS1883 > UMGS1883. Next base: position 11,103 of record JAZLEL010000101.1, read on the forward strand.
TTTCTGCATCTACTTTGGATATGTGACCGTCTGCGTAAAACAGTCCGTTATTATCAAGCTTTCCCAGTACTTTAGTGCTGAAAAATGCTTTTAACGCACGAAAATCATCACGCAGAGGGAACTGGTCGGCTGAATATTCCTCAAACACGTCCATAAATTCTCCGCTTGCGATTGAAGTGCCGGTAACATCGGGAAGTGTTGCCAACGGTCGTCTTTCACTGAGAGAATATTCCTGGTCAGGACTTATAATACATACTGCAGAAACAGAGAAAATAAATATTATAAATA
>JAZLEL010000102.1:0-10765 GCA_045615265.1 Clostridia bacterium
TGCTTGCGTGAATCTTGGTGTTTTCAAGAGCAACCTCGGCACCGATTGCAGTTCCTCTTGCACTGATTGCGTTGGAAAGCTCGCCCATAGAAAGAGCGTCACCGCCAGCCATAGTGCATTTAATTCCGTCTGCACCTGCATGGATTGCAGAGATTGCAGAAGCTACTGCCATACCCAGACTGTCTGAAACCTGCACATACACGGGAACTGAAACAGCCTCCTTAACCTTTTTAACAAGAGAAGCAATTTCCTCGGGAAGAGATGTTCCCGCATCGTCACAAATCGTAACGATTGACGCACCGTTTGAAACAGCTTCCTTTACGGCACGGATAAGAAATTCCTTATCAGCACGTGTTGCATCCAAAGCAGAAAATTCAACGTCACTGCAAAGCTTCTTTGCCTCGGAAGTAAGGGAAGAAATCTTTTCAATCATTTTGTCTGCCTTGATGTGATAATTATATTCCATCTGAACAGTAGATGTGGGAAGCTCCACCTGAAGGCGGGGATTTACTGCATCTTTCACACATTCCCATGCCTCTCCCAAGCTTTCCTTCGTAAATCCGACAGGAATTGCAACAGTGCTCTTCTTCACATTCTGAGAGATTGTCTTATAAATAATAGTATCCTCACGGACGCTTTTTACAGGAGATAGTTCAACAGCATCCACTCCAAGAGAATCTGCACAGGAAGCAATGGCTGTCTTTTCACGGAATAATAGAGAAACAGCCCTGTCTTGTGACAGTTTTTTAAGTGTGATATCTGTGATTTCAATTTTTCTCATAACTATGTCTCCTTATAAATATTTTTTGTAAGGTCAAAACAAAAAGACCTACGGCACTACTTGCCGCAGGTCTTACTATTTTTCACAAAATACTAAACCTTTTTTACTTTTATACACGACAAACAGCGCTATTCTTTTCCGGCTTTGTAATTGCTAGAATAATAATAGCGATGAGAAGAAGTATGTAAGAAGTAAATAAAGTTACTGTATTCATACCTAAAACCTCACAATTCATACGTTACAGTATAATAGCAAGCAAAGCACAAGTCAATATTTTATTTTGTAATGATGGTTTTCGTTATGTTTTTTTGCCACGAGGGGCAAAAAACGAGTAATTTTTATTACAGAAGCTCAATTATTGCCTTCATTTCTTCCTTTGCCTCGACAATGGCCATAAGAAGCTGATGATTTTTCTTTTCCTGTTCAAAAGAGGTGTTTATGGTTGCAAGTGCATTGTACACACACACCTCGTAAAGCTCCTGTTCTTCGGGGGAAAGGGTTTCTTTTTTACCTAAATCCTTTTTCAGCTCCCCAAGAAGGGAAACGGCATTTTCTTCATTATGATTAAATTCAATTAATATTTTTTCAGCCTGCTCAACGTAGGATGAAAGTAAATCCTTTGCCTGTTTCATTCTTATACCTTTCCTTCAAGTTTTTTGATACTGCGTATATCGTCTCCCAAAAATTCCAAGATGGAGAAGCCGCCTGTAATTCTTGAGGCAATTCTCTCATTATACGTATTTTTGAGCATATTGCGATTAAGATTGGTTGAGATAATCATTCTGCCGCCTGCTATCAGACGGTTGTTTATAATTCTGAAAAGCTCGGCACAGGTAAACTGCGTCACAAACTCGCTGCCAAGGTCATCGAGTATTAAAAGCTCACACTCATTAATTTTTTTAACAATATATTCTGCATTAGAACTGACCTCTCTGCCGAAATGCATATCCTCTAAAATCGGAAAAAGTGCGTTGCTGCTTATATAAAGCACATCCCTTCCCTGCTTTATAAGCTCATTTGCGATAGCGGAGGATAAAAAGGTTTTTCCCAGACCGCAGTCACCGCAAAGAAGAAGATTTTCTCGGGAGGAGTCAAAATTTTTGACAAAGGCACGGCATTCGCTCAGGATTGCCTGCATATTTTCCCTGGGGGAACAGCCATACTCATCAACATATTCGTTACTGTAATAGGAGAGGCTGAAATTTTCAAACGTCTGTTCAGACAGAAGCTCAGAAAGGTTTGCCTCCTTAAGAGCGATTGCCGTAATTTCACGCTGAAGGCACGAACAAAGCTTTTCATCTGAATATCCGCTGTCACCGCATTTCGGGCAGACAGGAGGGATATCAAGGTAATTTTTATCAAAGCCTGCCTGGGAAAGAAGCATTTCACGTTCCTTCACAAACTCTTTATTCTGGGCGATAATTGAACTTGCTGCCTGTTTTTCATCACACTGTCCGTCTGCGATAAGGTTTAACATTCTTATTCCGTAACGGTCAAGCTCCTGTTCAATTTCACGTATGCGAGGAACAACAGCAAAAACTTCACTTCTGCGGCGGTCAAGTTCTTTTCTTCTTTTTTCTTTTCTTTCTGCTATAATTGACGCTGCTTTTTCATATATTGACCCTGCCAAATAAGGTCACCCCCCTAGTTTTTCTGTTTCTGGAGTCTGAGTTTCCTTTCAAGTGCCGCCATATCATCGAGCTGATAACCGCTGTTTTTTGCTTTTCCCTTTTTAGGAGCGACACCCTCTTTTTCGGCGATTTGGGAAACTGTCTTTATTCCCTTTTCGTACCACGACTTAAGAATCGTGTTCATATACGGCATTGAAATTTTTCCTGTATTGTTAACGGTTTTTTCGTAGGCGGTTTTAATCATCGCCTCCGACATAGAAAGTTCGCTGACCCAGCGTGCTATATAATTTAATTCAGTCTGTGAAAGCTCACGCTCAAGCCCGAATATCTTTTTGCACTTTTTCTGCATACGTGCCTCTTTAACAACACGGTTAAGCACCTTTGTCGCTTCGTCAAGTGTTTTTATTCCCTGCTCATACCAGTTTTCAGCAACCTTTTCTATGTAAGAAAAATTAGTTTTATCAATCGTTACACAATATTCCAGAAGAACAAGAATCATTTCCTGTGTCATAGAATATTCCTGCATAAAGCTATAAAGACCTGTAACCTCTCTCTGAGAAAGGGGCTTTTTCAAAAGTTGCTCTGCCATAGTGACAGTTTCTTTCATTTTAGGATTTATTCCCATTGCCTTAGCAATGTTTTTCATAGGAGCAAGCTTTGATTTATCCTGCGTTTCTTTTGGTTGCTCCTTTTCAGCTTCTCTTTGTTCCATTGCATTTTCAGGCATAGCGTCAAAAACCAATACACCCTTGCCCTCACTATGTACAAGACCTACCCTTTTCCAGTATCGCCACGCCTTGCTGACATCGGTTTCTAAAATGTCAAGAGCTTCCGCAATTGATGCATTTGAAACATCTTCCTGTCCCTCATAACATTTGGCAAGTCCGTAAAGATAAACCTTGACATAGGTTGCATTTGCACTGATCATATATTTGTTTATAAATTCCATGGGGAGTGGCACAGATTTATTTGCGTGAAAAAAACTTGCCATATGTTTTCCCTCCGTTAAATTCATCTGCAAAATTTCTTCGCAGTTAGAGTCATTATAGCACACATTTTCCCAAATGTACAGACTTTTTGCGGTTTTTAAGCAAAAAACTTGCTGAAAAAGGTTGTTTTTATAGTACTTTAAATGCAGAAACCTATTTTTAATCAAAAATCATTAAATTGGGAATTAATTTATGTATTTTTGCCACTCTTCCCCAAACATTAATAAACCTTGCTTTTTTTTAAACTCTATGATAAAATACTACCAACGACTTTTTGGGAGGGAAACCCATGAGGATAAAAGAATCGGCGGAAAATTATCTTGAAACCATTCTTATGCTTACAAATAAAAAAAAGTACGTACGCAGTATTGATGTTGCAAATGAGCTTGGCTTTTCAAAAGCAAGTGTCTCCGTTGCGATGAAAGCCTTTCGTGAAGAGGGATACATCGTCATTAATAATGATGGGGGAATTTCCCTTACTGAAAAGGGACTTGAAATCGCAGAAAGAGTATGCGAAAGGCATAATGTCATCGCACGTGCCTTAATTGCCCTTGGTGTAAGTGAGGAAACGGCATACATGGATAGCTGTAAGATTGAGCATGATATAAGCGAGGAAAGCTTTGAAAAAATCAAAGAATTTCTGACAAACAGGGAATGATATTGACAGTAATATTTCAATAGTTACGCTTTGATAACGGTATTATTAAAATTGTGTTACCACTATTGCAAATACACATCATATAGTATATTATACTTATAGATACAAAAAAGGGGTGACCGATTATGGCAAATAATCATACAACACATATTGATATCTGTAAAACCCGCGACACGGAAATTGATGCTATTATCTGCCGTGTTCATGAAGCGTTGGTTGAAAAGGGGTATGACCCGATAAGCCAGCTTGTAGGTTATATTATGTCGGGTGACCCAACATATATCACAGGGCACAAGGGTGCAAGAAGCCTCATTACCAAGGTTGAGCGTGATGAAATACTGGAAGTAGTATTCAGAAAATATTTAGCAGATAAATAAGCGGGGATGTTAAAAACGTCCAGCCCGTCAAAAGGCATAAAAAAAGGAGCTGTTTAAAAATTATTTTTAAACAGCTCCTGTCATTAGTTAACAAGAAAATCAATATTATAAAAATCCTTAAATCCAAGGTCTGTTAAGATTTTTTCGGCTACATCATATCCGTAGTCAAGATTATCAGCGTGGTGGCAGTCAGATGTTATCAAAACCCTGCCGTCACGCTTTTTTATTTCCTCAAGAATCCACATGTCGGGATAGGGAAAATCCTTATAACCCCTTGACATTGCACCCGTATTAACCTCAAGGACCTGTTTTTCGTCAATTAGCTCCTCAAGTGCGGAAAGAACTGCCTTTTTATAGCGTTCTTCTTTTGGACTGAATATAGCATTATTACGATCAAACTTTGTTATAAGGTCAAAATGACCTATTATATCCCCGCGAAGCTTTGCTACTGATTTATAATATTCCTCTGAATATGCATAGGGGTCGTTGCCAAAAAATTCATTGATGCATTTTTCCTGCATTTTTTTGCTTTCGTCCACATCAACATACCTGTCGCCCGCTTTTACATAGTGGGAAGATGCAATTATATAATCACATTCATACGCACAGTCTTTCGCAGTGATATCCTGCTCGACACCCGATAAAATACGAATAACGCCTTTGTATTTTTCCTTAAGGGACTCTATCTCGGAAAAGTATTCGATTTCGCCCTTTTTGCTCATACAATATCTTTCATCAAAAGGGGTGTTTCCATGTCCTGAAAATCCGATATAGGCAAACCCCTTTTCTATTGCTTTTTTTACTGTTTCTTCAAGCGAGCTTAGACCATCGCAATAGGTGGAATGTGTGTGAAGATTTCCCCGCATCATGATGTCATTTTCTCCTGCTTAACCTTTTTATCAATTACGTGGCGGGATGCAAGCTCTTTAAGTACATCATCAACATCGATACCCATTTCAACCATCATTACCATAACGTGGTAGTAAAGGTCGGCAATTTCATATATGGTTTCTTTTTTGTCGTTGTCCTTGGATGCAATAATTACCTCAGTACATTCCTCGCCCACTTTTTTAAGGATTTTATCAATACCCTTTTCAAAAAGATAGGTTGTGTAGCTGCCTTCTTTTTTCTCTGTTTTTCTGCCCGTAATCATTTCAAAAAGTGCTTCGGGAGAAAATACGCCCTCTTCATCACTTTCAAAAACAATGTCATTAAAGCAGCTATCAGTACCCTTATGGCAAGCGGGACCGTCTTTTTTAACATATACACAAAGGCAATCTCTGTCACAATCGGCAACAATTTTTACAATGTGCTGATAGTTTCCGCTTGTTTCCCCCTTGAGCCACAATTCCTGTCTTGAACGGCTCCAGAAACAGGTAAGCTTCTTTTCCAAAGATATTTTAAGGCTTTCAGCGTTCATATACGCAAGTGTCAACACCTTGCCTGCTTCGGCATCAATTACTATTGCAGGGATAAGTCCCTTTTCATCAAATTTAAGTGTAGATATATCCATCATTTTAGATTCTCCTTATCGGAATGTTGTTTTTATCAAGTTCTTTTTTCAAATCGCTTATTGCCACTTCCCCGAAGTGGAAGATAGATGCCGCAAGACCTGCTGACATTTTGGGGATTTCTTTGAACAGCGTTACAAAATCATCAATCTTTCCTGCACCGCCTGATGCAATTACAGGAACATTTACCACATTCTGCACGGCTTTTAACATTTCTATATCAAAGCCCTGCTTTACGCCGTCAGTATCAATGGAGTTTACCACGATTTCTCCTGCACCACGCATTACTCCCTCTTTTATCCACTCGATGGCTTCAATTCCAGTGTCCTCTCTTCCGCCCTTGGCAAAAACGTGGAATACGCCGTCAACACGTTTCACATCAACAGAAAGCACAACACACTGGTTTCCGTAAATCTGTGCCGCTTCATTGATAAGGTCGGGATTACGTATTGCACCTGAATTTACGCTGACCTTGTCTGCACCGCATTTAAGGACTCTGTCAAAGTCTTCCACCGTATTTATACCGCCGCCTACTGTAAGCGGGATAAATATAGTAGAGGATACCTCTTTAAGAACATCAGTGAAAAGCTCCCTGCCTTCAAACGATGCAGTAATATCATAAAACACAAGCTCATCTGCTCCGTGTTCCCAATACATTTTTGCAAGCTCTACGGGTGAGGAAACGTCTGAAAGTCCGTCAAAATTTACACCCTTTACCACTCTGCCGTTTTTAACGTCAAGGCAGGGGATAATTCTTTTTGTAATCATCTTGCCACCTCGATTGCTTCTTTTAGGTCTATATCGCCTGTATAAATTGCTTTACCAACGATAGCACCATATAAATTCATCTTTCTGAGTGCTTTTACATCATCGATTGAAGACACTCCGCCTGAAGCCACGATATCCATAGTGAATTTTTCGGACAAGGTCTTATAAAGTTCACGGTTTGTGCCGCACATTGCCCCGTCCTTGGAAATATCTGTACATATAACTGTTTTTACGCCCAAATCCTGCATTTTTGAAAGAAAATCCAGTCCCGATATATCACTGGTTTCAAGCCAACCCTTAACGGCAACCTTTCCGTCCCTGAGGTCGGCACCTACGGCAATTTTGTCTCCGTATTTTTTGCAAACAGTTTCAAGGAATGCACTGTCGTTTATCGCAGCAGTTCCCAATATTACACGCATTACGCCTGCATCAATATATTTTTTCACAGTTTCCTCGTCCCTGATTCCTCCGCCGATTTCCACCTTAAGTCCGCTCTTAAGAGCAACCTTTGAAACCACGTCAAAGTTCGGAGTGGAAGAATCTTTTGCTCCCTCAAGGTCTACCATATGTATATACTCGGCTCCTGCCTCTTTAAAGCCAAGTGCCACTTCAAGGGGGTTTTCACTGTAAACTGTCATTTTGTTGTAGTCACCTTTATAAAGGCGTACAGCTTTTTTATCATATAAATCTATTGCCGGAAAAATTAACATTTTTAATGTCCTTTCGTTTTACAACTGGGAAAATGCCCTCAAGATATTAAGTCCTACACTGCCGCTTTTTTCGGGGTGGAACTGGCAACCAAAAACGTTGCCCTTTCCCACGGAAGCAGTAAGCTCGCACCCATATTCTGTCGTAGCGGTTACATTTTCTTTGCAGAGTGTTGCGTGGTAGGAATGCACAAAATAGACGCAGTCCCCATCGTTTATATATTTGAAAAGAGGCGACTCTTTCTTGAAAATAAGGGGGTTCCATCCAATGTGGGGAACACTTAATTCTTCCCCCACAACTTCTCTTATGGGGCGGATTTCACCCTTTATAAGTCCAAGTCCGGGGTACTCCCCATATTCGCAGCTTTTCTCAAAGAGAAGCTGCATACCGAGGCATATTCCTAAAATGGGCTTTCCCTTTTGTGCTTCTTCAATTATTATCTTATCAAGCCCGCTGTCGGAGAGCTTTTTACTTGCATCTCGGAAAGCACCCACTCCGGGAAGCAGGATTTTATCGGCCAAGCGTAAAACCTCGGCATCGTTTGTAATGATGCTTTCTGCACCAATAAAGTCCAGCGAGCTTTTTATGGAAAACAGATTTCCTACACAGTAGTCTGTAATTGCTATCATAATACACCCTTAGTAGACGGAATTTCGTCCTTTACCTCCGCATCAATTTTTACTGCTTTTCTCATTACACGTGCCACTGCCTTAAACGCACCTTCAATAATGTGGTGGGAATTTCTGCCCGAAAGCTGTGTTATGTGGAGGGTAATTCCTGCATTTGTGGCAAATGCTTCAAAGAAATCCTCTACAAGCTCGGTGTCGAAATCTCCAACCTTTCTCGCACGGATATCAAACTTGAAAGAGAGCATTCCTCTGCCCGAAATATCAACGGCTGAAAGGATAAGTGCCTCATCCATAGGAAGAATTATATCTCCGTAACGGGTAATACCCTTTTTGTCACCAAGTGCATTTTTAAAAGCCTGCCCGAGAGCAATGCCTATATCCTCAACAGTGTGGTGATAATCAACGTGTGTGTCACCTTGACAAAGCACGGAAAGAGTAAACCTACCGTGTTTTGCAAAAAGCTCAAGCATATGGTCAAGGAAACCGCAGCCGGTTTTAATTACGCCCTTTTCGCACACGTCAAGATTAAGATTAAGTTTGATATCAGTTTCTGCCGTTTTTCTGTTAATTGTAGCATTTCTCATAATCATCAGTCCTTTAAAATCTTTTTAACTGTATCTATAAAGGTTTCCATATCCTCAGGAGAACCTATTGTAATTCTGTTATATTCGGAAACTCTCTCTTTTGTGAAATGACGTACCAAAATTCCGTTTTCCTTCAGCTCTTTGTAAAGCTGTTCTCCGCCTATTTTGTCACTCTTTGCAAAGAGGAAGTTCGTTTTTGACGGAAGAACTGAAAATCCCATTTTCTTCAGCTCATCATTTACTTTTTCACGGGTTTTGATTATGCTCAATCTGTTTTGTTCAAAATATTCCTTATCCTTTAAAGATGCAATTCCCGCTGCCATTGTCATACGATTGATGTTATACGGGTTTACGCTGTAACGAATGGTGTTAAGGTCTTGTGCCAGCTCCTTTGACGCTACGCAAAAGCCAAGTCTGGCTCCTGCCATAGAGCGGGATTTGGAAAAGGTCTGCACCACGACAAGGTTATCATATTTTTTCGTAAGAGGTATTGCAGTTTCTCCGCCAAAATCTATGTATGCTTCGTCAACGATTACTATGTTATCGGAGTTGGTTTTTAAAACACGCTCAATCTCTTCGAGGGGGGCAAAAATACCTGTCGGTGCATTGGGATTTGCAATCACGATATTTTTGTTTATACCGCAGTATTTACTAAAATCAATTGTAAAATCCTCTTCCAGAGGAATTTCCTCGTAAGGGATATTATTTACCTCTGCAAAAACATTGTAAAAGCCATAGGTTATGTCGGGAAATACAAAGGGGTGGTCGTTATCCCCATACGCTATAAATGCAAAGTTAAGTATTTCGTCTGAGCCGTTTGACAAAACTACATTTTCTTTTTCTACGCCGTAATATTCGGCAATACGCTCTCTTAAAAGAGTACATTCGGGGTCGGGGTAGAGTCTTAAAAGCTCTGCCTCCTTTGCCGCCTCCTCTATCGCCATTTTTGACGGAGGATAGGGACACTCATTTGTATTGAGCTTTATATATTTCATATCCTTTGGCTGCTCACCAGGAGTATATGGAATAAGTTTACTGTGTTTCTGACTGAAAAATTTACTCATTTTGATATTTTCCTTTTTGTTGATTTTCTCTGTGTGACACGGGCATTATTTTTCAAATCTACTTATGGCACTCTTCGCATGAGCTTCAAGACCTTCTGCCATAGCAAATTTATATATATCTTCGCTTACCTTTTTCAGTGCATTTTCCGTAAAATATGTATACTGCGTCTTTTTAATAAAATCGTCTACGGAGAGGGGGCTTGAAAATCTTGCAGTTCCGCTGGTGGGAAGTGTATGGTTAGGACCTGCAAAATAGTCGCCGAGTGCCTCGGGGCAATATCTTCCCATGAAGATTGAACCTGCGTGCTTGATGCGGTCAAGATAATCAAAGGGATTATCAACACAAAGCTCAAGATGCTCGGGTGCAATTTCATTAGCTGCAATTACTGCCGTTTCGATATCTTTTACAATAATTATTTTGCCGTTGTTGTCTATGGATGCGCGTGCAATTTCCGCCCTTTGAAGGAGAGGAATCTGTCTTTCAAGCTCGTCCGTTACCTTTTCAGCCAGCTCCTTACTCTCGGTAACAAGCACTGCACTTGCCATCTTATCATGCTCCGCCTGCGAAAGAAGGTCTGCCGCCACAAATTCGGGATTGCTCTTCCCGTCTGCAATTACAAGAATTTCACTTGGGCCTGCAATCATATCAATTGAAACCTTGCCGAAAACCTGTTTCTTCGCTTCTGCGACAAAGGCGTTTCCGGGGCCTACGATTTTATCCACCTTGGGAATTGTTTCAGTGCCGTAGGCAAGTGCTGCAATAGCCTGCGCCCCGCCCGTTTTGAACACCTTATCCACACCGCCGATTTTTGCCGCTGCCAAAATTGCGGGGTTAACCTTGCCACCTTTTGCGGGGGTGGTTATTACAATTTCACTGCAACCAGCAAGCTTGGCGGGGATACAGTTCATAAGCACGCTTGATGGATATGCCGCAGTACCGCCCGGTACATAAAGACCAACTTTTTCGATTGGAGTTACTTTCTGTCCGGTAATCACGCCGTCTTTTTCGCTGATAATAAAGCTGTTGCGAACTTGTTTTTCATGGAAGGAAGTCGGAGGCCAAGC
>JAZLEL010000103.1:0-23868 GCA_045615265.1 Clostridia bacterium
ACAAAGGAAGCACGCTTTAGGATTCTTGATGAGTGTATGCTCCCCTGCATCAGCGAGCCTCGTGAGGAGCTTTCAAAATATGCTCCCAAGATTATCTCCACAACAATCGACCCCGACAAGATTCGTGAGGTTATCGGTAGCCGCGGTAAGGTTATCCAGAAGATTGTTGCTGAAACCGGCGTTAAGATTGATATTGAAGAAGACGGCACAGTATTCTTTGCAACAACTGACAGTGAAGCAGCACAGCGTGCCCTTAAAATCGTTCGCGGTATCGCAGGCGATATAGAAATCGGCGATGTATTCAGTGCAACTGTTACAAAGATTATGGACTTCGGTGCATTTGTTGAATATCTTCCCGGCAAGGAAGGTCTTGTACACATCAGCAAGCTTGATACCAAGAGAGTAGAAAAGGTTACTGATGTTGTAAACGTAGGCGATCAGATTAATGTTAAGCTTGTAGAAATTGACCGTATGGGACGCTATAATTTCTCCAGAAAGGACACACTGATTGCACCCCAGGCAGAATAATAACTTTTAAATCATAAGGAGCGTCCCGTGACGCTCCTTGTATTGTTTGATATTATGTATAAAATTCATTATTTAAAAAACGGAATACGGCTTGTTTATGAAAAAATGCCCACACTTAAGAGTGTAAGCATCGGTATCTTTATCAAAAGCGGCAGTATGTATGAAACAGAGAAAGAAAAGGGAATAAGTCACTTTATAGAGCATATGCTTTTTAAAGGGACAAAAAACCGTACGGCTGGGCAGATTGCAGAAGAAATGGACTATATAGGCGGACATATAAACGCATATACGGCACGTGAATGCACCTGCTATTATACCAAGGTTCTTTCTGAGGATTTGAAAAAATCTATTTCTATACTAAGCGATATGTACTATAACTCGCTTTTTAAAGAAGAGGATATCAAGCTTGAACGAAACGTTATAATCGAGGAAATCAATATGTATGAGGACTCGCCCGAGGACCTTGCGTTAGATTTGGTGTGCGAGCATATGTGGAGGGATAACCCGCTTGGGTACATTATTTCAGGCAGTGAGGAAAGCGTAAACGGCTTAACCCGTGAAATGATGACAGATTATCTTTCCCGCCGTTACACGCCCGAAAACACCGTTATTTCTGTTGCGGGATTGTTTGATGAGGAAGAGCTTATTTCCCTGTTTGAAGAATATTTCACAGGCGGAGAAAATTCCCCCTCTCCCGCTCTTGAAAGCCCCACATTTAACAGTGGAAGCTTTGAAAAAACGAAAGATATTGAGCAGACGCACCTTTCTATCGCATACCCCGCATATGATTTATCAAATGACAAGATTTATTCTATGTCTATGCTCAACAACATCTTAGGCGGCAGTATGTCGGGCAGACTTTTTCAGAAGATCAGGGAGGAAAACGGGCTTTGTTACAGTATTTATTCCTATACCGCCTCGTTCCCGCAGGCAGGTATGCTGGGAATTTATGCAGGGCTTTCCCCTTATGCGGCAGATGCTGCTATGGAAATGATAGAAAAAGAAATTACCCGTATTTCAGAGGAAAAGGTAAGTGATTATGAGCTTAAAAAAGCTTACAGTCAGCTTAAATGCGGCATCGTTATGAGCGGGGAAAGTGCCGGTAGCCTTATGGCAGAAAACGGCAAATCGCTTCTCCTTCTTGGCAGGGTAAGAACAGGCGAAGAAATACTAAAAGCTGCAGAGGCAGTCACCACTTCCGATATTTTAGAATGTGCAAATGAAATTTTCAGAAGCGGACAAAAAGCAGTATTTGTGTTAAAAAATCAGTAAGAGGTGTCTTTATGAATATAGTTGTATTGGCAGGAGGACTCAGCACCGAAAGAAACGTTTCCCTTACGACAGGGGCAAAGGTACAGAATGCACTTGTGCAAAACGGGCATCACGCTATTCTGGCAGATGTTTTTATGGGCTACAAGCTTTCGGACAGTATAGAAGATGAATTTAAGAACGCTACAAAGCCTGCTCCCATCGAAAAGGTGAGCGAGCTTGTTCCTGATATAGAAAAAATTAAAAAAGACCGAAAAACAAACCCCGATGTGTTCTTCGGCGAAAATATTATTGAGCTTTGCTCATATGCTGACGTGGTTTTCATGGCACTCCACGGTGAAAACGGCGAAAACGGCAGACTTCAGGCGGCATTTGATTTGTTGGGAATCAAATACACAGGCAGCGGCTATCTCGGCTGTGCCGTGAGCATGCACAAAAACCTTACAAAACAGATGTTTAAGGCATTTGGAGTCCCCACACCTGAGGGAAAAATGCTTAAAAAGGGCGAGAGTGCGTCCTTCTCTGATTTTAAGTGCGAAAAGGTTGTTGTTAAGCCCTGCTGCGGCGGAAGCTCAATCGGCGTATACATTGCCGACAACGAAAACGATTTCCAGAATGCACTTTCCGAGGCTTTCAGGTTTGAAGATGAAATCCTTGTAGAAGAATATGTTTCGGGCCGCGAATTTTCAGTGGGTGTTTTAGGCGACACTGTCCTTCCCGCAATAGAAATCATCCCAAAAGAAGGCTTTTATGACTATAAAAACAAGTATCAGGCGGATTTAACCATTGAGGTTTGTCCTGCCGATATAACAAAAGAGCAGGCGGAAAAAATGCAAAAGGCTGCAATGTCTGCATTTAAGACATTAGGGCTTTCAGGCTATTCAAGAATGGATTTCCTGCTCGATAAAGACGATAACATCTACTGCCTTGAGGCAAATTCTCTCCCCGGAATGACTCCTACAAGTCTTCTTCCGCAGGAGGCAGCTGCTATCGGGATATCATATGGCGAGCTTTGCGAAAAAATAATAGAGCTTGCCCTTAAATAACTTACTTTTAGATTTGAGGTTTAGATTATGACCGCAAGAATTGACTTTACCATAAGAGAGATTATGGCGGCGGCAAACGGCACCTTTACAGGGGATTATACGCTTCTTGACGAATGCATTACCTCGACCGTCATCGACAGCAGAAGGGCTACTGCCGGCAGCCTTTTTGTCGCTATAAAGGGAGAAAAGGCAGACGGATATAACTACATTCCCTCGGCGGTAGAAAACGGCGCATTATGCGTTGTGACCGACCGTGCGTATGAGGGTTATCCCTGTGTAGTTGTAAACGACCCCGTAGAGGCACTCCAGTCCATTGCGAGGGCTTATCGTAAAAAGCTCAATATTACCGTTATCGGTATTACCGGAAGCGTAGGTAAAACCACTACAAAGGAAATTGTTTCATCGGTTCTTGAAAAACGCTACAAGGTTGTAAAGACCGAGGGTAATTTTAATAACGGACTGGGACTTCCACTTACCATTATGTCTATAAAGCGTGACACTGAAATTGCAGTTGTGGAAATGGGAATGAATCATTTCGGTGAAATGCGTCTTCTTTCATCTATTGCTATGCCAGGTATGTGCATTATGACAAATATCGGCATATCCCATATAGAAAACTTAGGTTCAAGAGAAAATATTCTCAAGGCAAAAAGCGAGATTTTTGAGCATATGAGCACTACTGCAAGGTGTATTCTTAATGGCGATGACGATATGCTCCGCACTCTTGACAGGCCTAATCATTGTCACTACGGCTTTGATTCGGATAATGATATTTATATAGAATCCTTCCTTGAACACGGCTTTGACGGAACAGATTTTGAAGCAACAATGTTCGGTGAAAAGTACCGCTGCCACATAAATATTCCTGGCAGGCACGTGCTTTTTGCAGCAATGGCGGCAATGGCAGCAGGAAGCTGGCTCGGACTTACCCATAGCCAGATTGTAGAAGGTATCGCCGATGCAAAATCAATCAGCGGCAGAACAAATGTCATTAAAACAGATAAATATACACTGATTGACGATTGCTATAACGCAGCACCGCAATCTATGATGAGCGGTATAGATTTACTTATAAAAAGTGACGGATATCCCCGAAACATCGCTATCTTCGGCGATATGGGGGAACTTGGCAAGGAAGAGGAATATCTTCATAAAACAGTGGGCGAATATGCCGCTAAGAGCAAGGTAAGCCTGCTTATTGCAATAGGAAAGCTTTCACAAAACATTTATTCAGGTTGCGTAAATGCAGGAGGAAATGCGTTGTGGTTTGAAACAAAGGAAGCTTTTCTTGAAAAGGCAGACGAAATTTTAAAGAAAGGTGATGCTATTCTTATAAAAGCATCCCACTTCATGGACTTTAATAAAATTGTTGAGGCACTGCAAAAATAATGTTTTCATAAAAAAGAAGTGACAGGAAGTTCCTGTCACTTCTTTTTATCATTTTAATGGTTTAACTCCTGTCACATCCATATTTGGAATATGTCTGCGAAGAATTCTTTTCCTTGACATTCTGTATGCTTTTGAACGATATTCTACCCTGTACTCGAGTTCTTTACTCTTAATGTTTCTGCACCAAAGACCTGAAACAAGAAGTATCATCACAATACCCGTATGCACCAGTGCCGAGGAGTATATGTACGGGAGCTTTTCGATAACCTCTACTCCCGAAAAATATTTAAGATTGAAAAGTTGCACCGGCATTGCAACGGCATAAACCAATCCTCTGACATCTGATATTGACATAAGGATAAGTGTAATTGCCGCAAAAATCACATATGCACAGAGGCTTAAAACACAGTAGTCAAAAAACTTGTTAAAGAACGTATAATATAATCCCTGCTTTCTTAAAACCAACGAAAGAAATACTGCCAACGAGGTCAATGTACATATAAACATCGTAAAATCATCATATCTTTCGGGAAGTATATTATCTAAAACATATACCTTCAAGAGATGCATAGGCAGTGAGCATACAACCGAAAACGACACCATAATGAGTGCACGCTTTGTAATTTCGTCCGCAATAACAGGGAATCTTGAAAATCTGCACAGTTCAACAACAGAAAGCAGTATTGCAAACAGGATTGCAAATATAATACACGCTGTTTTAAGACTTTCCGTACCATGAACGAAGGTTCTGATCACGGCAAATACCGACAATGCCACAAACGCCCCGAAAATAAGCTTTGTGACGAAAACCATATAAATATACTTGGGAGAAACTGTTATTTTTCTCTTTTCCCGCGGAACTGCACGGTAGACTTTTTTCTGTCTGCGTGTCGGATTTTCTTTATTGTGAATATAAATATTAATCCTCTGCTCAGGTTTTTTGAGCAAGAAAGAATGTATGAGGGCGACAGGCAGCAAAATCACACCATATATATACCACTTTGAAAAGCGGCGCTCCTTTCCCGAAGCGATTATTGCCGGAATAAATCCCGCCAGCAAAACAGCAAGCGTGATATACGCGATATAATATTTGGACATCCTGCTCCCCCCTTTTCTGCAATACAGAAATTCTGTTTAATAAGCTCTGCCCCAGTACACCATAGTCTTTGCCTTTTTGCCGCAGCAAACACAGGTTTCCCCAAGGTTCTCCTGCTCAAAGGGCATACAACGTGCAGTTGCACCGGTGTCCTCTTTAATCTTGTTTTCACACACCTCATCTCCGCACCACATTGATTTCACAAAGCCGGGCTTTGTTTCCACGATTTCCTTAAAGGTATCGTAATCAGTTGCGGTGTAGGTATGCTCGTTACGATGCTCAAGAGCTTTATTAAAGAGGTTATTCTGAATATCCTCAAGAAGATTTGCAATTGTTTCCTCGATATTATCAAGAGATGCACTCTGTTTTTCTCCTGTGTCACGTCTTACAAGCACACAGGAATTATTTTCAATATCCTTAGGACCGATTTCAAGTCTTACGGGGACACCCTTCATCTCATACTCAGCAAACTTCCAGCCGGGAGTCTTATCTGAAAGGTCAATGTCTGCACGGAGAGTCTTTTTAAGAGTATTGCAAAGCTCTGTCGCCTTTTCGCAAACGCCCTCTTTATGCATCGCAATAGGAACAATCATAACCTGCTTGGGTGCAATACGGGGGGGAAGTACAAGACCGCTGTTATCGCCGTGTACCATAATAAGTGCACCGATAAGACGTGTTGTAACACCCCAGGAAGTCTGAAATACGTGCTGAAGCTTGTTATCCTTGTCGGAATACTGAATACCGAATGCCTTTGCAAAGCCGTCACCGAAGTTATGGCTTGTGCCTGACTGAAGCGCCTTACCATCATGCATAAGGCTTTCGATAGTATATGTTGCTACTGCACCTGCAAACTTTTCCTTGTCGGTCTTTCTTCCCTTAACAACGGGAATTGCAAGATACTGCTCGCAGAAATCTGCATATACATTAAGCATACGGATTGTTTCTTCCTGTGCCTCTTCAGCAGTAGCGTGTGCTGTGTGACCCTCCTGCCATAAGAATTCCATACTGCGGAGGAAAGGACGGGTTGTCTTTTCCCATCTTACAACGCTGCACCACTGGTTATAAAGCTTAGGAAGGTCACGATGTGACTGGATAATGTTTTTATAATGCTCGCAGAAAAGTGTTTCACTGGTGGGGCGAACGCACATTCTTTCCTGAAGCTTTTCGTTTCCGCCGTGTGTTACCCACGCAACCTCAGGTGCAAAGCCCTCTACATGGTCCTTTTCCTTTTCCAGAAGGCTTTCGGGAATAAACATCGGCATATATACGTTTTCATGGCCCAATTCCTTAAACTTAGAGTCAAGCACGTGCTGAATATTTTCCCATAATGCATACGCATATGGTCTGAATACGCAGCAGCCCTTGATGCTTGTATATTCAATAAGGTCTGCCTTTTTTACAATGTCGGTGTACCAACGGGCAAAATCCTCGTCCATTGATGTAATTTCTTCAACTAATTTCTTTTCTTTGCTCATATCTGATATCCCCTTAGAAATATATTATATATCTATTTTATTCTATCAAATGGCGGAGATTTTGTCAATTGTTATTCCCTCTTCAATTGACAAAAAGCCCGATATATTATAAAATATAGAAAAAGGGGGTATATTACCTATGGAAAGAAGAGATAAACACAATTATTACCTTGATATAGCTACAACCGTACTTGAGAGAGGTACCTGCCTTCGCAGAAATTACGGTTCTATTATTGTAAAAAACGATGAAATCATCTCAACAGGCTACACCGGTGCACCCCGAGGAAGAAAGAATTGTATGGACCTTGGCTACTGCCGCAGAGAGCAGCTTCAGGTGCCGAGGGGCGAGCGTTATGAGTTGTGCCGTAGTGTACATAGTGAGGCAAACGCCATCATAAGCGCATCACGCAGGGATATGATAGGGGCAACACTCTACCTTGCAGGAAGGGATTGCAAGACAGGGCAGCTCGTTCACGATGCTACAAGCTGTGCTATGTGCAAGCGCCACATAATAAACGCAGGCATTGCAAAGGTTATTGTCCGCCGTGACGAGAATACGTATGAGGAAATTGACGTAGAGCGTGACTGGATTGAAAATGATGACAGCCTTGGGGACAAATTAGGCTATTAAGCGAATGTGATAAAGCAGCACCGACCGCAAAACGAAAAGAACATATAGTGGCTGGTTTTATTAAATGCAAAAAAGAGGAATAAATAATTATGATTTATAAAAAGATAACTCAGCTTGTCGGAAAAACTCCGCTTATGGAGCTTTCAAGCTATGAAAAAGAGAATAATCTTGATGCAAAAATCATTGCAAAGCTTGAATTTATGAATCCCGCAGGCTCTGTTAAGGACAGGGTTGCCGTAAAAATGGTTGAAGAGGCAGAGAAGAAAGGTATCCTCAAAAAGGGCGGAATAATTATCGAGCCTACCAGCGGAAATACGGGAATAGGTCTTGCCTCGGTCGCTTCGGCAAAGGGGTACAAGATTATTTTAACAATGCCTGACACAATGTCTGTTGAAAGGCGAAACCTCCTTAAAGCGTACGGTGCAGAAATCGTGCTGACCGAGGGAGCAAAAGGTATGTCAGGAGCCGTAAAAAAGGCAGAAGAGCTTTCAAAAAAATATGAAAACAGTTTTATTCCAGGGCAATTTGTAAACCCCGACAACCCTCTTTCACATTACGAAACGACAGGCCCCGAAATCTGGGAAGATGCCGAAGGAAATATTGACATATTTGTTGCAGGCATAGGAACAGGCGGCACGATAAGCGGTACAGGAAAATATCTCAAGGAGAAATGTCCCGACATAAAGGTTGTCGGTGTAGAGCCAAGCGATTCGCCTCTTATAACAAAGGGCAAAAGCGGAAGCCACAAAATTCAGGGTATAGGTGCAAACTTTATCCCCGAAATATTCGATAAAGAAATCTGTGATGAGGTTATTGGCGTAAATGCAGAAGATGCATATACCGAGGGCAGAACTCTCGCCCATAAAGAGGGTATCCTTGTGGGAATTTCCTCGGGTGCGGCACTTTATGCAGCAAAGGTACTTGCTCTCCGCCCCGAAAACAAAGGCAAAAATATAGTGGTGCTTCTTCCCGACTCGGGAGAAAGATACCTTTCCACCGAAATGTTTAGTAAATAAGCACTTACCCGCATAAATTTTTAATACAACAAACCCCCGTTGCCATAAGCAACGGGGGTTTTATATGTGTTTTTATCAGTCGTTAAAATTGAACTTGTTGTGTATTGCACGAACTGCGTTTTCAGCATCTTTTCTGTCAATAAGAACGCTTACTCTGATTTCGCTTGTGGAGATCATCTGAATATTGATTCCTGCATCATAAAGAGCCTCGAACATTGTTGCTGCAACACCGGGGTTAGATGTCATACCTGCACCTACAACGGAAACCTTGGATACGTTTTCATCGTGAATAACCTTTTCAGCACCGATGATTGCGTTGTTTTCGTTGATGATATTAAGAGCAGTTTCAAGGTCGTCTGCACTTACGGTGAAGCTGATATCCTTGCTTCCGTCACGGCCGATTGACTGAAGAATTACGTCAACATTTACCTTCTTCTTTGCCAGAATTGAGAATATCTGGAAAGCCTTACCGGGGGTATCGTCGATATTTATAAGAGCAATTCTTGCTACATCATTGTCACGGGCAATGCCTCTGATTAACATTTTTTCCACTGTGTTTTCCTCCTTAACAATAGTGCCGGGAGCTTTTTCAAAGCTTGAAAGCACTTCCATATTTACATTAAATTTCTTTGCAAGCTCCACGCTTCTGTTATGAAGCACGTTTGCACCTGCACTTGCCAGCTCGAGCATTTCATCGTATGTTATTTCATTGAGCTTTCTTGCCTCGGGTACGATTCTGGGGTCGGTAGTAAATACGCCGGTAACATCGGTGAAAATCTGGCAAAGGTCTGCACCAAGTGCTGCTGCAATTGCAACGGCTGATGTATCGGAACCGCCACGACCGAGGGTAGTTATATCGTCAAACTTATTAATGCCCTGGAAACCTGCAACGATAACAATTTTTTTCTTATCAAGCTCGTGATGAATTCTTTCTCCGACAACACGCTTTATACGTGCCTTGGAATAATTGATGTCGGTATTGACACCTGCCTGCCAGCCTGTAAGAGAAACAACGGGTCTGCCCAGCTTTTCAATTGCCATTGCAAGAAGTGACATTGAAATCTGCTCACCTGCGGAGAGGAGAACATCCATCTCACGCTTTGATGCGTTCTTGTTAATCTCTGCTGCCTTTTCGATTAAGTCATCTGTGGTATCTCCCTGTGCGGAAACAACAACTACAACGTCATTTCCCTCGTCATAGGTTTCTACCACGCGGTTTGCAACACGGAACACTCTTTCTGCGTCCGCAACGCTGCTGCCGCCAAATTTTTGTACTATTAAACCCAATCTAATTACCTCCTTTGGGATTTATTTACATTTATCTGTAAAGTCTTATTCTGCTTACTATACCGCCAAGAGCTTCTATACCTTTTTCAAGGTCTGCCACGCTCATCTTTTCTGTTACAAAGCCGTAGTCGGAGATGCCCTTTATTATTTCGGGATCACCGAAAATTGCCTTAACCTTATCCTTCTTATCCTCGGTAATTCTTACAAAGAATCTCGCCTTAACATCTTTATAAGGGATAACATTGCTGTTATCAGCCTCTGTCCATGTAAAATAGGAGTTATACTGGGGAGAACGGACAATATCAATAATATCGCCTACAACTGCACTTGCGGTGGGAAGCTTTCCTGCACCCCTGCCGTAGAACATAAGCTCATCTACCATATTTCCCTTTACCATAACACCGTTAAACACATCCTCTACACCTGATAGGGGGCAGGTTTCGGGAATAAGCATCGGCTCAACTGAAGCATTTGCCTTGCCGCCTTCTGTAAAACCTCTGCCAATAAGCTTAATTGTGCAGCCGATTGCCGCAGCATATGTCACATCTTCAGCAGTGATGTCCCTGATTCCTATTGTGTTGACATTTGCACTGTCAAACTTTTTGCCCGTAACAAGTGACATAAGAATGGAAATCTTTCTGCAGGCATCGATTCCGTCAACGTCTGCCGTGGGGTCCTTTTCTGCATAGCCAAGCTCCTGTGCTGTTTTAAGAGCACTTTCAAAGCTGTCATTTTCCTTAAACATCTTTGTTAAGATATAGTTTGTAGTACCATTGAGGATACCCGAAATCTCAACAACTTCATTTGCGGAAACATCATTTGCAAGAGGACGGATAACAGGGATACCGCCGCCCACGCTTGCCTCGTAAAGGTAGCGTACATTTTTTGCTTCTGCAATGCGGAAAAATTCATCACCATGTGCAGCAACAAGCTCTTTGTTGCTTGTAACAACACTTTTCCCTGCTTCTAAAAGTGCCTTTGTGTAATCATAGGCAAAGCGGATGCCGCCCATTGTTTCCACTACCAGAGAAATTCCCTCGTCATTCAAGAGGTCGTTAAAATCCTTTGTAAAAAGGTGTGCCTCCTCATGAGATGAAAAATCACGGATATCAAGAATTTTCTTAACATCGATTTCCTCCCCTGCTTTTTTAGAGAGGATTTCTTTGTTTTTTCTGATGATTTCGTAAACTCCGGAGCCAACAACGCCGAAGCCTATAATAGCAATTTTTTTCATCTGTATGCCTTCCTTTATTGTAATAGAACTTTTGCTTTGAAAGGATGGCGTTGCCATCCGCTTTACTGTTTTGCCAGTATATTTACCTTCCTTACGCCTCGTACGCATTGAAGTCCTGTAATAAGCCTGTCTGTGCTTAAACGCATATTTTCTGTCTGCACCGTAACGGTGATGTTTGCCACGCCGTTTACAGGCACATTCTGATTTATCGTTAAAATATTACAGCCGGCATCGCTCATAAATGCCAGCATATCACTCAGCACGCCTTTTATATCGAGTGCCGCGATAAGGAGTGTCAGTATTCCCTGCATCTGATTAAAGGGAAATACATAGTCCTTATATTTATAATACGCACTTCTTGATACATCTGCCATATCGGCAGCTTCATTTACTGTTTCCGCCCCGCCTGATTCCAAAATTTCCTTAACCTTTAAAACCTTGTGATAAACCGGCGGAAGTACCGACAAATCGGCGATTACAAGCTTCCTCTGTTCCATGTGTCCACCACCCGTGTACATTTGTCTTTTGATATATTACCATTATATACACAGTTTGTCAAGAAAAAAATGAACGCTTTTAAAAAACATAGAAAATTCAACGAAACATTGAGGGCCATGTTCTTTTGTAACCAAAAGAACCAAAAGTTTTGGGGTTCCGATTCCCCAAACCCCAAACGGCCCCGCAGGGGCATGTGCCTTTCGGGCGTGGTTTTCTTTGAGTTTGCAAGTTTTGTTTTTGCCCCTTCCTTGCCTTTGCGGCACCAAAATGAATAATGAACTTATCATTATGGCATTTCTAAATTCTGTCCGCCAGCAAAGGAAAACGATGCGGACAGAATTTTGCCGGTCGGCTTCGTTGTTTCAAAAACCTGAGTTTGTGCGTTTAACCATAATAAACCTAGCTTTGTGCAGTGCAGTGGCGTTTTTCCTTGTTTTTTGTCGACTACCGAGAAATTGCGAGCATTTTTCCCTCTGCCGGCTCGCAATTTCAGGCGAACAGGCAACTGAGTGTTGCCTTAAAGTCGGCGGTTCAAAGACAAAAACAAGGGAAAACAAAATCCACATAGCTGCCAAGATAGGATACTTCGTTTTTTTAGCCCTGCTAGGGCGTTTCGGGGGTGCGGGGGAATCGGAACCCCCGCGTTTTTGGTACTTTTGGCTCCCAAAAGTACACCGTCCTCTGCGACTCCGCAGAATGGCATTCATTCTGCACTACCTCTTATACTCATTATAAATATCTCGTTTGCTTACGCCACGGTCCTTAGCTGCCTTTTTCAGTGCCTCTTTTTCATCTACGCCCTGGGAAAGATACCTTTGTACGTGTTCTGCAACACTCATTTCCAAAAATGCAGCCTCTTTTTCGGCAGTAAGCTCCTCCGCCTTTTTTCCTTCGATTACGATTACAAATTCACCTCTCGGCGGGTTTTCTTCATATCTTTTTATAGCCTCGGAAAAGGTTGTCCTGTAAATTTCCTCGTGAATTTTGGTAATTTCACGGCATAACGCCACACGTCTGTCCCCTAAAATCTCCAGCATATCCTTAAGCGTACTCATAAGCTTATGCGGTGCCTCATAAAAAATCATTGTCCGCTGTTCATCTGTAAGTGACTTAAGATGCTCCGTCCGTCCCCTTTTGTTCACCGTTAAAAAGCCTTCAAAGGTAAATCTCTGTGTAGAAAGTCCGCTTGAAATGAGGGCATTTATTCCTGCTACTGCACCTGGAATCGGGACAACGTCAACTCCCTCCTCGGCACACATTTTCACTAAATCCTCGCCGGGGTCGCTGATTGCAGGTGTTCCGGCATCGCTGACAAGTGCAATATTCTTTCCCTTTTTCATCTCTGAAATAAGGTATTCTCCCTTTTCCTTTTTATTATGTTCAAAATAGCTGGTAAGGGGCTTTTCTATATTAAGATGGTTTAAAAGACCGAGCGTTCTTCTCGTATCCTCCGCCGCAATAAGGTCAACACTTTTAAGCACTTCAACGCATCTGTATGTAATGTCGCCTAAATTTCCAATGGGTGTTGCACATAAATATAATTTTCCGTTCATAGCTATTTTCCTTTATTTTAGTGATTGTATATAGTTTCCTTCGCTGTCATACATAAAAATGGCAGGCTCCAGCTTTAGCTGGGGCTTTCCGTTTACCGCTCCCTCAATAAGAATAAGCGATGCCGCCTTTCCCTCCGAGGGGTACACTATTGAAAGACGCTTCGGTTCGATATTATATTTGCGGAAAGTGGAAATCACATCGCACATTCTATCGCTTCGATGCACCATAAAAAGCTTTCCTGAAGGTTTTAACACGCTTTTTGCCGAGCGTACCACGTCATCAAGCGTACAGGCAATCTCGTGTCGTGCCAGTGCGAGCTTGTCCTTGGGGTTTACCAAACCTCCGCCCACATTCATATATGGTGGATTGCAGGTGACAACGTCAAATGCGTGAGGACCGAAAAGCTCCTTTGCATTTTTTAAATCATCACAATGCACGTGGATTTTGCCCGAAAGATTATTAAGCTCAACCGTTCTTTTAGCCATATCGCTGACCTCTGGCACAATTTCCACGGCGTGAATTTCCGAAGGCTCATACAACCCCCACAGCAGTATGGGGATAATTCCCGTGCCTGTACACATATCAAGTACCCTTGCTCCTTTTTTAAGCTTTACAAACCTGGAAAGAAGCACCGCATCACTGCCGAAGCAAAAGCCCGACTTGTCTTGTATTACCTTATACCCCTTAATGCCTAAGTCTTCAACCTTTTCGTAATCGTAAACCATAGTTCTTCTCCAATATTAAAAAGAAAGTAAAAGCCGCCGAAAAAATTCAGCGGCTTTTCTTTTTTATTACTGAATTATTCAGCAGGATTGGGAGCTGCAACAGGACAAACACCTGCACAAGCACCGCATTCTACGCATGCGTCTGCGTCAATTACGTACTTTCCGTCACCCTCGCTGATGCAGCTGCAGGGGCATTCAGCCTCGCAAGCACCACAGCTGATGCAATCATCATTGATAATATAAGCCATTGTCTACACCTCTTTTACATAGAATGTTACTTTCATTGTAGCATAAAAATCGTAAATTTCAATAGTTTTTTTTGCTTTTCCGCCTTTTTTATCTTGAATAAAGGGGATTTTTTATATATAATGTAGGAAAAATAAAAAAATGGGGTTATATATCCATTAAAATTTTGAAAGGGGATCTTTTCTTTGAACAAACTGAAAAAAGCACTTAACCACATATTTATTGATGGTCTCAGCGGAATGGCTCTTGGCCTTTTTGCAACGCTTATCGTGGGAACAATCCTCTCCCAGGTAGGCACGCTCTTTATCGGAGGAAAGGCGGGCGACCTTCTTTTCGTTATAGGAAAGGTTGCATCTGTGGTTACAGGTGCAGGTATCGGTGTTGGCGTTGCGTATAAATTCAAGGAATCTCCCCTTGTTGTAATCAGCTCTGCCGTAAATGGTCTTGTGGGTGCTTACGCAGGAAAAATTCTTGCAGGAACGCTTTTTGTAGACGGAGCATTTGTTATTGCCCCTCCGGGAGAGCCTCTTGGTGCATTTATCGCAGCATATGTAGGTATTCTGGCAGGAAAGCTTGTTTCAGGCAGAACAAAGGTTGATATTCTGGTTACCCCTGTTGTATGCATAATTTGCGGTAGTGCAGCAGGACTTCTTGCAGGACCTCCTATTTCAAGCCTTATGACAGAGCTTGGCAGCTGGGTTAACTGGGGTGTAGAGCAGCAGCCCTTCCTTATGGGTATAATTGTAAGTGTCCTTATGGGAATGTTCCTTACTCTACCTATAAGCTCCGCTGCAATCGGTGTAGTTTTAGGTCTTGAAGGCCTTGCAGCAGGTGCTGCAACAGTAGGCTGCTGTGCAAATATGATTGGTTTTGCAGTAATAAGCTATCGTGAAAACAAGTTCGGCGGACTTTTGGCACAGGGACTGGGAACAAGTATGCTGCAAATTCCCAATATTGTGAAACGTCCTATCATATGGCTGCCCGCAATTATCACAAGTGCAATTTTAGGCCCTGTTTCCACAATGGTATTTAAAATGACCAGTAATGCAGTAGGTTCAGGTATGGGAACTGCGGGACTTGTAGGTCCTATAATGTCCTTCCAGACAATGAGCGGATATATGTCTCCCGTAACAGCACTCATATATAACATAACAATGTATTTTGTTCTCC
The DNA here is from genome assembly GCA_045615265.1 of Clostridia bacterium. GTDB lineage: Bacteria > Bacillota > Clostridia > UMGS1883 > UMGS1883 > UMGS1883. The sequence goes on from JAZLEL010000103.1 coordinate 15,165, forward strand.
CTGCAATAATTTCTCTTGTCATTTCCGAGTTTATGCGCAAGCATAACTTTATAAAGCAGGGCGATATGAAGCTTGACGTATAATGAATATAGGTAATGTAAAGCTTAAGAACAACATATTTCTTGCCCCTATGGCAGGGGTTACGGATTTGGCGTTCCGCATTGTATGCGACAGATTCGGGGCAGGTCTTTCCTATACTGAAATGGTAAGTGCAAAGGCACTCTCCTTCTCCGATAAAAAGACGGCATCTCTTATGCGTACTGAAAATCTTCCGTCTGCGGTGCAGCTTTTTGGAAAAGACCCCTATGTTATGGAAGAAGCAGTTCCCGAGGCGGAAAAATTCGGTCTTTTTACCGACATTAATATGGGCTGTCCCGCTCCCAAAATCGCAGGAAACGGAGAGGGCAGCGCCTTGATGCGTGACCTTGATAATGCCGAAAAAATCATCGGTGCAGTTTGTGACAAGGCAACAAAGCCTGTCACAGTAAAAATGCGTAGCGGCTGGGACGACAGCAGTATAAATGCGGTTGAGCTTGCACGCATTGCCGAAAACTGCGGCGTTAGTGCAGTGACCGTTCATGGCAGAACACGTGAACAATATTACAGCGGAAAGGCTGACAGAAATATTATCCGCAAGGTTTCTAAGGCGGTTTCTATCCCCGTAATTGCAAACGGAGATATATTTACCGCTGAGGACGCAAAAAATATGTTAGACGAAACAGGTGCCGCCGCCGTTATGATTGGCAGGGGAAGTCAGGGAAACCCCTGGATTTTCTCCCAAGTTGCGGAATATTTAAAGGACGGCATCGTAACCTCCATCCCCTCGCCGAGAGAAAAAATCACAATGGCGATGGAGCATATAACCCTTATGTGTGAGCTGAAGGGTGAATATATCGGTATTCGAGAGGCAAGAAAGCACGCCTCGTGGTATATAAAAGGGTTGTGCGGTGCGGCACAGCTGAGAAATAAAATCAACACTGCAACCTCACTTGAGGAAATGGAGAGTATACTCTCAGAATTTTTGTAAAGGATTTGATAAAATGCGTATAGCAGTTAAAGTAGGCACTTCAACACTTGCCCACTCAACAGGACATCTTAATATCCGCCATGTTGAGGATTTGTGCAAGGTTTTGAGCGACCTTAAAAATGCAGGAAATGAAGTTATTCTCATTTCCTCGGGTGCAATAGGTATGGGTATGGGTAAGCTTTCTCTTCCCAAACGACCTGACGATATGCCGACAAAGCAGGCGGCAGCGGCGGTAGGGCAGTGCGAGCTTATGTATACATATGACAAGCTGTTTTCCGAATATAATCATACAGTGGCACAGCTTCTCATTACTTCTCCCGATATCGCTGAGGGCGAGCGTACCCAGCGTGGTGAAAATTTCCGCAATACGGTTTCAAGGCTTCTTGAGCTTGGTGCCCTGCCGATTATAAATGAGAACGACACCGTTGCAACGGAGGAAATATCGGTAGGTGACAACGACACCTTAAGTGCACTTGTTGCACGAAGCTGCGATGCAGATTTATTGATACTTCTTTCGGATATTGACGGACTTTATACGGCTGACCCCCATACGGATAAGAATGCAAAGCTTATTGAGGTTGTTGATGAAATCACCCCCGAAATTATATCAATGGCAGGGGGCAAAGGCTCATCCTTAGGCACAGGCGGTATGGCAACAAAGCTTAAGGCTGCACAGATTTGCACAAAAAGCGGAATAGATATGATTATTGCCAACGGCAGCGCCCCTGCGATTTTATATGATATAACAGAGGGTAAAAGCGTAGGCACAAAATTTAAAGGAAATGATGTAAAATGACGACACAACAGTTACTTGAAAATGCAAAAGCCGCAAAAGCTGCGGTAATGCTCCTTGACACAGAAAAAAAGAACACCGCCCTTCTTAAAATGGCGGATAAATTGATAGAACACACTGATAAAATCCTCGCAGCAAACAAAATTGACGTAGGAAACGCAAAGGGGATAATATCTGATGTTATGATTGACCGCCTTTCCCTGTCAGAAGACAGAATCAGTGCAATGGCACAGGGAATCCGTGACGTGGTTTCACTGCCCGACCCTGTTGGAAGCGTTATCGAAAGAACAGAAAGAGGAAACGGACTTATAATAGAAAAAACCTCTGTTCCAATCGGTGTCACGGCAATTATTTATGAAAGCCGCCCCAACGTAACTGCCGATGCCGCTGCACTTTCACTTAAAAGCGGTAATGTATGTGTGCTTCGAGGAGGTAAAGAAGCATATAACAGTGCAAAAGCTATTGTCGATGCACTGAGGGAAGCCCTCTCAGAATGCGGTCTTTCGGAAAATCTTATTAACCTTGTTTCCGATACGACAAGGCAGAGTGCAACGGATTTAATGACTGCGGTAGGATATGTTGACCTTCTCATTCCCAGAGGCGGTGCAGGTCTTATAAATGCCTGCCTTCAGAATGCCTGCGTCCCCTGTATACAGACAGGTACTGGCATCTGCCATATCTTCGTTGATGAAAGTGCCGATTTCGAAATGGCACTCAACATTATCGATAATGCAAAAACAAGCCGCCCTTCAGTTTGCAATGCGGCAGAAAGTCTTATCGTGCATAAAAGCATTGCCGAAAGCTTTCTCCCCCTTGTTAAGGAAAGACTTGTTGATGCAAGAATTGAAAAAGGCTTGCAAACAGTAGAGCTTCGCTGCGATGAAAGGGCATATGCTATTCTCAAGACAAAAAAAGCGGGAGAAAAGGATTTTGACACTGAATTTCTTGACTATATACTGGCAGTAAGTGTTGCCGATGACGTAAATGCGGCAATAGAGCATATATCCCGTCATTCCACGGGACACAGTGAAAGCATCATCACAAAAAATGAAGATAATGCAAGAATTTTCACAACCTCAGTTGACAGCTCCTCCGTTTATGTCAATGCGTCCACACGTTTTACTGACGGCGGGGAATTCGGACTGGGCTGCGAAATGGGAATTTCTACACAAAAGCTTCACGCAAGAGGTCCTATGGGACTGCGTGAACTTAACACATACAAATATATTATAAAAGGAAACGGACAGATAAGGTGATAATACTCAATTTACGAAAGGATTGATTTTATGTTTACGGCAGGATTTATCGGCTGCGGAAATATGGGCGGTGCTCTTGCATCTGCGGCTGCAAAATCTATCGGCGGAAAGAATATTTTTCTTTCAGATTTTATAGAAGAAAAGGCAGAAACTCTTGCAGAAGACCTTTTTGCAAACAAAAGCGACAATAAAACCATTGCCCAGAACTGCAGATATATTTTCTTAGGGGTTAAACCTCAGGTCATTTTTGATACAATAAAGGAAATTTCCCCGATATTAAGAAAGAGAAAGGACCGCTTTGTGGTAGTTTCCATGGCTGCGGGAATAAGCCTTGATGCAATTGAAAAGGCCTTCGGCTTCGATTTACCTGTTATCCGCATTATGCCCAACACTCCCGCACAGGTGGGAAAAGGTGTTATTCTCTATTCCTGCGATGGCTCAATAACCTTTAAAGAAACAGAAGAATTTGAGGAAATTTTCAAATTTGCAGGCATAACCGACAGAATTAGCGAAAGCCTTATCGATGCTGCAAGTGCGGTAAGCGGCTGCGGACCTGCCTTTGCATATTTATTTATCGAGGCACTTGCCGATGGCGGCGTTACCTGCGGACTTCCCAGGGACAAGGCTCTTACATATGCTGCAAACACCGTAAAGGGTGCTGCGGAAATGCTTCTTAAAACAGGGCTTCATCCCGGTGTTCTTAAGGATGCCGTATGCTCTCCCGGAGGGACTACTATCGAGGGTGTTCACGCACTTGAGGAAGGCTCTTTCAGAGCAGACAGTATGAATGCAGTGATAAAGGCATACGAAAAAACACTGCGTCTTAAGAAATAAAACCACAGAATTTTCGTATATTTACAAAAAACACTTGCAAAATTATACATTTGTAATTATAATGAAAGCATATTAAACTATATTTGGAGGTATTTTACAATGAAAAAGATTATTTCACTTGTTCTGGTAATCGCACTTTCTGTATTTGTATTCGCTGCTTGCGGTGCAGATAAGAATGACGGTGCAGACAAAAAGGTTCTTACAATGGCTACAAACGCAGAATTCCCTCCCTACGAATTTTACGAGGGCGAGGAAGTTGTCGGTATAGATGCTGAAATCGCAGCAGCTATTGCTGAAAAGCTCGGTATGGAGCTTGAAATCGTTGACACTGCATTCGACTCTATCATTCCTGCAATTGTTGCAAAAAAATATGATATGGGTATGGCAGGTATGACTGTTACTGATGAAAGACTTGAAGAGGTTAACTTCTCCGAAAGCTATGCAACAGGCGTACAGGTTGTTATAGTTAAGGAAGACAGCGATATTAAGACTGTTGACGACCTTACAGCAGACAAGAAATACACAATCGGTGTTCAGACAGGTACAACCGGCGACCTTTATTCCACATGGGATATCGAGGATGAGGGTCTCGGCACAGTTTCCCGTTTCAACAAGGGTGCAGACGCTGTTGAAGCCCTTAAAATCGGCAAGGTTGATTGTGTAATCATCGATAATGAGCCTGCAAAGGCATTCGTTGCCGAAAGCGAAGGTCTTAAGATTCTTGACACTGCATATGCAGAAGAGCAGTATGCTATCGCAGTTTCTAAGGAAAACACCGAGCTTCTTGACAATATCAACAAGGCTCTCGCTGAACTTACTGAAGACGGAACTATTCAGAAGATAGTAGACAAGTACATAAACGCAAAATAATAATTCTTAAAAGCTAATATTTAAGGGAGCAGGGAAAACCCGCTCCCTTAAATTCAGTTTATTCTATTTTCAGTCAGAAAGGCTGTGATCTTAGCAAATGGCAGAATTCTTTGCAACCCTTAAATCAGACTTCATAAAATGCTTCGTTACAAGAAACCGTTGGCAATTTATTACACAGGGTCTTGCAACAACACTGAAAATCACACTTTTTTCGTGCATTGTAGGTATTGTAATCGGTCTTGTTGTTGCAATTATAAGAAGCACTTATGACAAAAACTATAAAGAAATGCGTAGCGGAATCGGTAAATTTCTTCTTGCAATAGCTAACTTTATTTCTAACATTTACCTTACCGTTATCCGCGGAACACCCGTTGTTGTTCAGCTGATGATTATGTATTACATCATTTTCGCAAGTTCCAGCAACGGAATCCTTATTGCAGTTTCCGCATTCGGCATAAATTCAGGTGCGTACGTTGCCGAAATTTTCCGTAGCGGTATAATGAGCGTTGATAACGGTCAGTTTGAGGCGGGCAGGTCTTTGGGATTTGGTTATATCAGCACTATGCTTTATATAGTATTTCCGCAGGCGTTCAAGAGCGTACTCCCTGCACTTGCCAACGAATTTATCGTGCTTTTAAAGGAAACCTCTGTTGCAGGTTACGTTGCGATAAGAGATCTTACAAAGGGCGGAGATATTATCCGCGGTGCAACTTACGAAACCTTTATGCCACTATTTGCGGTAGCGGGAATATACCTTGTAATGGTAGTTTTCTTTACCAAGCTTGTGAATATTCTGGAAAGGAGGCTTAGGAAGAGTGAACGATAATGTAATTATAAAAGTAAGCGGCCTTAAAAAACATTTTACAGGCGGTGCTGTTAAGGCTCTTGATGGTATCGACCTCGAAATAAAAAAGGGCGAGGTTATTGTTATCATCGGCCCCAGCGGTTGCGGAAAGTCCACATTTCTGCGTTCATTAAATCTTCTTGAAACTCCTACTGACGGTGAAATTCTGCTTGAGGGTGTTGACATTACCGACCCCCAAAATAACATAAATCTTCATCGCCAGAAAATGGGTATGGTTTTCCAGCAGTTTAACCTTTTCCCGCATATGACAATTCTTAAAAACATCACTCTTGCACCGATGAAGCTTCTTAGAATGAGCAAGGAAAAAGCCGAGGAAAATGCCCTTTCCCTTTTAAAGAGGGTAGGTCTTGAGGACAGAAAGGACGCATATCCTTCACAGCTTTCAGGCGGACAGAAGCAGAGAATTGCCATAGTGCGTGCTCTTGCGATGAATCCTGAGGTAATGCTCTTTGACGAGCCGACAAGCGCACTTGACCCTGAAATGGTTGGGGAAGTTCTTGAGGTTATGAAGGAGCTTGCCAAAGAGGGTATGACAATGGTTGTCGTAACTCACGAAATGGGCTTTGCAAAAGAGGTTGCAGACACCGTAATATTTATGGAGGCAGGAAAGGTTGCCGAAAAAGGAACTCCCGAAGAAATTTTTGAAAACCCCAAACACCCCAGATTAAAAGAATTTTTAGGAAAAGTATTATAATAAAAAAGAGAAATCCATTTTTGTGGATTTCTCTTTTTATTTAAACTAACTTGCGGGATTGTTAAGGGCTGGCGTCATCAGCCGTCACACCGCTAATGTTCCGCCCTCATTTTCAAGAAGAATTTGCACATCTTCCGTAAAGCCTGTCTGTGTATTTACATATATTAAGAAATGCCTGTTTGAAACAATTCCCTTTATCTGATAACAGGGAGCTTCGCTTCCGTCCTCCAGCGGAATTAAAGCCATCGTTACCTCCTGCGTCTGAAGATGCTCATTCACATTTTTAAGTGCATCTTCTTTGGTAATTATCGGCTGAGGGATATTCCTGTACACGTGGTTCATAATATATCCCCTGCTCTCAAAGCCTATTATTTCCCCGTTATCAAGAGCGACCTTTACCTTGACCAGATCAGGGAACACGATATATCCGTCCTGCTCATAGGCGTAATTTATAACGATGCTTCCCTCTCTTTTTTCGTAGTAGCTCTCTCGCATATCTAAATAGCCGTTTTCATTTAAAAACGCCTCGGCATTTTTCTTCGCCTGATTAAGAGAGAGCTTTTCTTCCTCAACTACCCTGTCTTTCATAAGAAGGAGCAACGCTCCTCCGTTACGTGTAAATTCCACTGTCACGGAATCACTTTTAATGCTGTATGCAGGGAGCTTTCCCCTTATTTCCGAAATTACCACGCTTTCTTTCCCTGTAAATCGCTTTGCTGCTTTTTCCGCCTGCTTTTCCGAAATTTCAGCCTTCCCCTTTACAAGCACCGCCTCTTTCAGCGACAGATGCTGAGAAAACGGACCGTCATATATGAGCGAGGGATAGTTGTGAAATTCGTCCTCTAATTTTGCAAGCTCGTTTGCCATAGCCACTTTTCCGCCTGAAAATGGCTTTTGATAGCCTTTCGTTTTTTCAAAAGAAATTCTACCCTCGTTAATTCCCAGAAGCATCTCGTCAAGACCACCCTTCAGCCTGTCAGCATATCCCAAAAGCTCCTGCATGGTACGTATTTCAGTTTCGCTCATTTTCTCTCCTCTGAGCATTTTGCCGGATATACTGTGAGCATATTCCCCCACCTGCGACAAAAATTCCGATGTTTTTGTAAGTGTTTCACCCTCTAACGGAAGTAATGCCAGATTTGCCTTGGCAGCACTTGCCTGTCCGTACAAATCGGCAGAAAGCTTTGCCATTTGCTCACTTGTGGAAACAACCTGCCCCTTTAAAAGCGAAATTTCAAGGTCATCAACATACTCCGTAAGCTCCGCAAAAACCCTGTTATACTCGATATCACGATAATACGTAAGCTTTCTGGCACGGTTGTACTGATAAATGGCGAAAATCGTAACCACTGCCAAAATAACAGAGAAAATCGCCGTCCGCCTGTTGTTTTTTATTGTTTCACGCATCTATATGTCACCTCTATGGTTATAAACTGCTCATTTTAGTAAAATTTATGCATTTTTCCTTGAAAAGAAAAAAGATAATTGCTATAATAATACCAAACCTCATACGCATCTGGATTTTAAATTTGCCCCTATGGGCAAAAGTGGTACGTGTGAAATTTATTATATACGAAAGGTGCTGTTTTTTTATGAAATATGTAATCATTCTTACAGACGGCTGTGCCGATTTGCCGATAGATTCTCTTGATAATATGACCCCGCTTGAAAAAAGCTCGACTCCCAATATGGACAGCTTTGCATCAGACGGAGAGCTTTTTCTTGTAAAAGCTGTTCCCGACACGCTTAAGCCGGGAAGTGACGTGGCAAATCTTTCTGTTATGGGTTATAATCCTCTTGACTGCTACACGGGCCGTTCCCCGCTGGAGGCGGCGTCAATCGGTGTGGAGCTTAAGGATAACCAGACTGCATTCCGTGCCAATCTCGTAACCCTTTCTGATGAGGAAAGGTATGAGGATAAAACAATGCTTGACTATTCCTCGGGCGAAATTTCCACAGAGGAGAGCCGTGCACTTATGGCTGAAATTGAAAAACAGCTCGGCGGCGGAGATATACATTTCTACGGCGGAGTAAGCTACCGCCACCTCTTTGTGTGGGAGGATGCTCCAAAAAGCTTCACATTAACACCTCCCCACGATATTTCGGACAGAAAAATCTCCGAATTTCTTCCCTCCGACCAGAGAATTCTTGACTTAATGAAAAAGAGTGAGGGAATTCTTAAAAATCACCCCATAAATCAAAAAAGAGTTGCCGAGGGCAAAAACCCTGCAACCTCTATGTGGATTTGGGGGGAAGGAACGCGCCCCTCTCTTGGAAATTTCCGTGAAACCTACGGAAAAACAGGCTCGGTTGTAAGTGCCGTTGACCTTATAAAGGGTATTGCAATTCTTGCGGGAATGAACAG
>JAZLEL010000104.1:0-2625 GCA_045615265.1 Clostridia bacterium
ATATCAAAAATCTTTGTAACTACAGTAGCAGAGCCCTTGTCATATTCCTCAAGCTTTGCAATAAATTTTTCTTTACCTAAAGGCATTACATAGTCACATTTATTTTTTTCATCAAGTGTAATAACTCTGAATGCTTCATCAAGAGCAACCCACTCTATTTTATCTGCCGCACCAACTTCTTTAAAAATTTTCTGTAAAGGTGACTTTCCTGTAATTGAACCAATACCACAAAGCTCGTGAAGTGATGCTTCAAATTCAAAGCGACCTCTTACAAAGCTTGTTGCAAAGCCACCTGGTAAATTATGGCGTTCAATAAGTAATGTTTTTTTGCCCTCTTTTGCAAGACGTGCAGAAGCCACAAGGCCGCCGTTACCTGCACCTATGACAATTGCGTCATAGTTTTTCATTATGTTCCCACTTCTTTCGTAATTATATATTTTCATTATAACATATTTGGTAATACATTAACAAGATCCCTTAGCTTTAAATTTTTCTGATTCTTCTATTTGAATGGTTCTCTGATTTTTCTTCAACTTTCGCTCTACTACTACAAAAAATCCAACACACAGAACAATCTGTATAACTGTAGATATCGGAGTTGCAAGACCAATGCGAAACAGAGATATCGGCTCGATTTTGCTCATTACCCATGAAACGGGAAGACGGACACAAATGCCTCCTATTATTCCCTGTATCATAACAAATGTGGTATTACCACAACCGTTAAAGTAACCCATAAAACAAAACAGGAAAGCAGTAAGCACACAGTCAATAGCATAAGCTTTTAAATACTCGGCTGCTGGAACAATAATTGCAACATCCTTTGCAAATATTCCTGCCAGAATATCACCGTGGAAGAAAGAAAAATATCCAACTATAATGCCAACCGCTAAAGAAGAAGCGATGCCGTACCACAACGCTTTTTTTGCACGGTCATATTTTGATGCACCAATATTTTGAGCAACAAAAGCAGACATAGATTGCATAAAGGCTGATGGAATCAACATAATGAAAGCGCATACCTTCTCTGCAACACCTACCCCTGCTGATTCAGAAAGCCCTAAGTTGTTAACAATAGCAAGTATTACAAGAAAAGAAATACTGACAAGCAAATCCTGAAGTGCAATAGGTGTTCCTAATTTCAAAATAGATTTAATATGTATAACATTCGGGCGGATGTATTTTCTCGAAAAATCAAAGGGCAATTTACGTTTTCTTATAACAAACATTGAAAGGATCACACTCATAGCTTGTGCAGAAACGGTTGCAATCGCAGCACCAATAGCACCCATTTGAAAAACTGCAACAAGTAATAAATCACCTAAAATATTCAACACACAAGCAATAGCTACGGTAAGAAGAGGTATTTTTGAATCACCAATTCCTCTGAATATACTGCCTACTAAATTATATGCAACAATAAACACTGTACCAGCGGAACAAATTGCAACATACCACACCGTATTATCAAAAGCCTCTTCAGGAGCACGCATCACTTTTGTAAGAGCAGAAGAAGACAGAACCATAACAATCGTCAGTATTGCGGAAATAATTGCGAAAAGGCTGATACCAGTTCCAATGATTTCACCGGCTTCTTCACGTTTACCTGCACCTATTTTTTCACCAACATAAACAGTGAGTCCCATTGCAAGACCAGTAATCACTATTGTAAGTGTCATCATAATCTGACTACCTGTAGATACTGCCGATACGAATACATCAGCTGTGTCCCCTCCAAAATGTCCGACTATAAGTAAATCAACCGCACCATACATCGCCTGCAAAAACAATGCCAATAAAACAGGCAAAGCAAAGCGTATAAGCGAAGTAAATATTTTCCCATCTGTAAAATTTTGTATCTTGTTCATGAATTATCTCCTTATTTACAAAAAACGATAGATATAAGTATATCATAAAATATTTAGTATTACAATTCATCAAAACCCCAGGCTGATTTATTAATAAAAAACCTACGACAACATCGGTCAGAAACATAGTCGTCTCACTCGCTATTCACTTCGTGATACTCCTTGTTTCTTCCTCTCGAAAACTTGCCTTCATCTGCCACTGGCAGCGGCAAGTCTTCTTCTGCTCACCAAACTTGCATCGGTCCAATCGGGCATGGGCATACTCAAGCAAAGCCTTACATTCCGGACAAAGTTCCGGATGGCCTTCCTTCAACCGGCAATACAACCGAATCATCTGTTCCACCGTTTTCTTTTCTTCTGCTATTCGAGACATGGGGGAGGTATTTTGTTTACAAAATTACGAAAAAAATTGGTTTCTGCTCTAGCCGCAGGCTTTTCTTTTTCCTTTGTCCGCACAAAGAAAAAGAAACAAAAAGAAAAGCGCCGGCTACGCTCCGGAGCTAAAAAATCATCCTATTTTCCTAAACGAAAAGAACTCGCTACGCTCAAACAGCTTTTCGTTCTTAACGGAAAATACTCGATTTTTCTTAACGCTCTTCCACGGAGGCCGGAGTAGCCCTCCGGAGGGCACATCGCTTCGCTCGTGGCGTGGATGTAAACGAGATCCTTCACTACGCTTCGCTCTGCTCTGGATGACAAAAAAATCCGACACCCAAATAAATCATTGATTATCGGATAAAGCCAAACAAGACGCTTC
>JAZLEL010000105.1:0-14838 GCA_045615265.1 Clostridia bacterium
CCGACTTCACGGCGTTTTAATGTTTAAAGGGGATTAAGTTTTTTGTATGCCTCGTTATTTGTGGTAAACCTCGTTATTATTTATCTTAAATGCTCTGTAAATTTGTTCCTCAAGCATCAGCCTTGCGATGCGGTGGGGGAACGTCATTTTACTCATACTAAGCTTAAGACTTGCCCTGCTCTTAACCTCATCGGAAAGCCCCAGCGAGCCGCCGATTACAAAGTCAATGGTCGATGACTGCATTTGAAAATCTGCTATTTTTTCTGCAAGCTCCTGACTTGAAAACTGCTTTCCCTCAATGCACATCGCAACCACAATATCGCCTTTGCCTATCTTTCTGAGAATTTCTTCTCCTTCTTTTTTAAGGACAATCTGCTCCTCGGCAGGGGAGGCGTTGTCGGGGATACTTCTGTCGGGAAGGTTAATTATACTAAGCGTGCAAAAACGGCTGAGTCGTTTTTCAAATTCAGCCGTTGCTTTTACAAAATAATCTTCTTTAATTTTTCCTACACATATAATGTTGATATTCATATTAATCAATAAGCTCCTCGCTCATACAATATCTTTGTGCAATGTGAAGTGCTACATCTTCGCCGATTTTGTAACCCGCAGCCTCAATGCTGTTTGCCACTGTTTCATATGCCTTTCGAGGGGTGTTGTTATCCGTACTTAAATGCCCCAAGATAACCTGTCTCAGCTTGCCTTCACGTACCAGCTTGGCACATAATGCACCGCACAGCTTATTTGACAGGTGACCGTGGTCGGAGAGAATTCTTTCTTTAAGATGCCTGGGGTAATGTCCCGCTACAAGCATTGCTTCATCGTGATTTGCCTCCAGCATTGCTATGGAGCAGGAGGATAAAAGGTCAAATATATGCTTTGTCACTGTCCCTAAATCTGTTGCAATGCCACCGTATTTTTCTCCTCTCGAAAAAACAACACCTATACTCTCTGCCGCATCGTGTGATGTGGAGAAAGGATGAAATTTTGTGCCTGATATCTCAAAAGGAACCTCTGCCGCAATGTAGCGAATCAGCGATGGGTCAATCTTGCCTATGGAGTTAATCATCGCCTTCCACGTTCCCAGCGTTGCAAAAACTGGTATACGGTAACGTCTGCACATTACACCCACACCGCTGATATGGTCTATATGTTCATGTGTTACAATAATTGCATCAATGTTTTCGGGGGAAATACCTGCATGGGCAAGCTCGTTTTCCGCAGCCTTCCCAGTAATTCCGCAATCAAGAAGCACGGCACTGTTTTCACTTCTTAAAAGTATACAGTTTCCGCTGCTCCCCGAAGAAAGCGGGCATATGGATATATTCATCGTTAAATCTCCTTTTTAAATGTGGAGAAGTATGGTTCTGAAACCTATGTCAGTCTGCTTCAAAAATGCGTTCGATTTTTACGCCTATCGAGCGAAGCCTGCGTTCAATATCGGAGTACCCTCTGTCGATATAGTGAGGGGAAGAAATTTCCGTTACCCCCTCCGTAGCAGCACCGGCAATTATTAATGCAGCACCTGCTCTGAGGTCTGTCGCAGTAACCTCAGCACCATTTAGGGGCTTTCCGGAAATACTTGCACATCTTCCGTCAATTTTTATATCCGCACCCATTGCCAGAAGCTCGCCAATATACTGAAACCGATTGTCCCACACGTTCTCAATCACTGTGCTTTTCCCATCAACTGTTGAAAGAAGTGCCACCATCTGTGGCTGCAAATCAGTGGGAAAGCCGGGGTAGGGCATAGTTCTCACAGATGTTCCGCGAAGACGCCCGCCGGACTGAATTCGTATAGAATCATCATATTCAGTTACGTTTACACCCATCTCCTCAAGCTTGGAGGTAAGGCAGTTCATATGTGTGGGGATAATGTTTCGCACCAGTACCTCGCCCCCTGCTGCGGCTGCCAGAAGCATAAATGTACCTGCTTCAATCTGGTCGGGGATAATGCTGTAAGTACCACCACGCATTTCCGAAACGCCGTTTATACGGATAACATCTGTTCCGGCACCTCGCACATTTGCGCCCATTGCATTGAGAAAGTTTGCCACGTCAACAATGTGCGGCTCTTTGGCAGCATTTTCAATAACAGTTCTGCCTTTTGCAAGGACCGCTGCCAGCATAATATTAATTGTCGCACCAACGCTTACAGTATCAAGATAAATTGTGGCGCCTGTAAGCTTTTCCGCATCGGCATATACAATACCGTCTTCTATATTAACTTCAGCACCCATTGCGGAAAAACCTTTTTCGTGCAAATCAATAGGGCGTGTGCCAAAATTACAACCGCCGGGGAGAGAAACCTCGGCGTGATTCATTCTGCCTAAAAGCGCCCCTAAAAGATAGTAGCTGGCACGCATCTTGCTGGCAAGCTCTTTGGGGGCAATATGTGTTTTAAGCTTTGATGAATTAACTTCAATTGTTGTGTCGTCTATATATGTAACGCTTGCCCCAAGCTGAACAAGCATATCTATAATCAATCTGACGTCTTTAATGTCAGGAATATTTTCAATACGGCAAACACCGTTTACAAGCAGAGCAGCAGGAATAATTGCAACAGCTGCGTTTTTTGCACCGCAAACTGCAATTTCGCCAAACAACTGGTTTCCTCCTGTTATTCTCAGTTTTTCCAACATCAACACCTCTTTTGTGTCACTATTGTATAAATCCGAATTTTATTATACACCATATATAGTGAAAAAGCAATGATTTTATTTGAATATTACAAAATAAAGGCCTAAGCCCTTCTGAATAAAAAGAAAAACCTCCCTATTTTATGAGAAAGCTTCTGTTTTGGTGAGAGTGCTTATAACGCATAAAGATAAATTCGCAAAAAGTTGGTAGCGACAGTGAGCCGTCGTGAGGGCGTTTACAACCGAACAGACGAACCGAGAGTGACTTTTTGCATAAAAAAGTCGAAGCAAAGCGAACTTTGCTTCGACGTGGTCGGAGTGACAGGACTTGAACCTGCGGCATCCTGCTCCCAAAGCAGGCGCGCTACCAGCTGCGCTACACCCCGTAGTATTGTGTTATATTGAATTAAGTTTTCAAGCAGGCTGCCGCGGCATCCTCGGCTACGCCGCCACATTGCGGTACCCGAAATTGTTTGCTCGCATAAACTCGCACAATTTCGACCACTGCCACAACAAATCCTCGCTTGCCACATCCACAGGATGCGCTCGGATATGTTGCCCAAAGCAGGCGTGCTACCAGCTGCACTACACCCCGTAGTATTGTGTTATATTGAATTAAGTTTTCAAGCAGGCTGCCGCGGGTAGGCACCACCCAATGATGTCAACATTGTGAATTATAATATAAAACCTGCAAAATTGCAAGTATATTTTATAAAAAAATAGCACAAAAGATGGCGGACTCTCCAAATTAACAATATTGAAATAAATTTTTAAAGAAATACCTCACCTCAATCACTAAATATAGTGCCGCTAATGCCTGAAATTTCCATATTTAGGTAATGTATAGGCAAAATAAAAAAAGGTAGCAGAAAACTGAAAAAATTTTTAAAAAAGTATTGAAATCACAATGAAATTATAGTAAAATATACTCAAAGTGTAGGAAAGTGCACGAAAGTGCAACAAAGTGGAGGTGATTTGGAATGTTCGTAGGCGAGTACTCACATAATATTGATGCGAAGGGCAGAGTAATTATCCCTGCAAAGTTTCGTGAACAGCTCGGCGAACAGTTCATGATCACTAAAGGCTTCGAAGGGTGCTTGTTTGTATATCCCATGGACGTGTGGGAGGAGCTTGCTGAAAATTTAGCAAAACTTCCCTCTAACCAGAAGAGTGCCCGTTTCCTGCAGAGAACATTTCTCTCAGGTGCAGCCGAGGGCGAGCCTGATAAGCAGGGTAAGGTTCTTATTACCCAACCGCATCGTGAATATGCCGCACTTACAAAAGAGGTTGTTATAATCGGTGTAAGTAAGCGTGTGGAAATATGGGATGCACAAAGATGGCAGGAATATTCTCAAAGTGAAGAGGAGATGACTGTTGAAGAAGCTGCTGAAAACCTTGAGGAAATCAGCTTCTGATTGGGAGGAAACAGCGTGGAATTCAACCATGTTACGGTGCTTTTAAACGAAACCGTGGATAGCCTTGATGTTAAGGCTGGCGGAATATATGCAGATTTTACATTGGGCGGCGGCGGACATACCTCGCTTATATTGGAGCGTGGCGGACATGTCGTAGGTATAGACCGTGATATAACAGCCATAGAAAATGCAAAAAAGCGGTTCGGTGAAAAAAACTTCACAGCAGTTCATGATAACTTTTCCAATATAAATAACATTGCTAAAAATCTGGGAATAGAAAAATTTGACGGGATTGTGGCGGATTTAGGTGTATCATCTCCGCAACTTGATGATGCAAACCGCGGCTTTTCCTATATGCAGGATGCGCCACTCGATATGCGTATGGATAACCGTGACAGCCTTACTGCCAGAGAAGTAGTTAATACTTATTCTTCAGAGGAGCTTTTTAAAATAATCTCCACGTATGGAGAGGAACGCTGGGCGAGCAGAATTGTAAACTTTATAGTCGAGCGAAGAAATAAAAAAAGCATAGAAACCACCTTTGAGCTTGTAGATATAATCAAGGCGGCAATTCCTCTTTCGGCAAGAAAAGACGGACCTCACCCCGCAAAAAGAACTTTCCAGGCAATCAGAATTGAAGTAAACGGAGAACTTAAAATTTTGGAGCAAGCGGTCCGTGACGGGGCGGAGCTTCTTAAAAAAGGCGGAAGAATGGGAGTAATCACATTCCATAGCCTTGAGGACAGAATCATAAAAACAACCTTCGCTTCTCTTGAAAAAGGGTGCATATGCCCCAAGGATTTTCCTGTGTGTGTATGCGGAAACAAGCCTATGGTTAAGAGCGTTTTCAGAAAACCGCTCGTACCTACGGAAAGAGAGCTTTTGGAAAATCCCCGTGCAAGAAGCAGTAAATTAAGAACTATTGAAAAAATTATTTAACAGGAGCAGTGCTGAATGTATACTGACGGTTCAAATGCGTTAAAAACTGAATACTACACTCTTGATGCTCCTAAGAAGCATCAAGGGGATAAAAAGGGAAAGACACGTACCAGCAGTGCAAAAGCATCAAAAAGAAAAGTGCGTATGCTGAAAAAGCGTGTGATAGCGGGAATGTTAGCTGCCTTTTCAATGGCGTTCATAGTTCTTTTCAGATATGCAGCCATTACCGAAGAATACAGCACTCTCACAAAAACACGTGCAGAGCTGGAGCTTATCAATGCAAAGGTTGTAGAAAAGCAGGTAAAGGCAGAGGGAAATATGGACCCCAAAAGAGTAGAGCAAGAGGCGGCACGCCTTGGACTTAAGCCCCCTGCAAAAAATCAGATTAAATACATAGCTCTTGGAAATACCGACAACGGAGAAGTTCTCAAACAGGAAAAAACAAGTTCATTTACTGCATTTATAAACCGCGTATCGGTCATACTGGAATACTTATATTAATATAATAAAGGGAAGTGGCGAGGAATAATTTTGCCATATCCCTTTTTGCGTTTTAAAATAAGGGAAATATTGACATATTTTAGTCTTGCTATTATAAAAGTCGACAAAGGAGAGAACGCTGTGTCAACAAGCACTGTCACGATAAAAAAACGAATAAAGCTTATTGTATCCTTCTTTCTGGTGGGCGTTTTAGTGCTTATCGTAAGACTTGCGTGGATTCAGTTTGTTCGCGGAAGTGAGTATAAAAGACTCGCTGCAGAGCAGCAGACACGTGACAGCGTCATCAGTGCTAAGAGAGGAAGTATATACGACCGCAATATGAAAGTTCTCGCTCAGAGTGCTTCTGCCGAGAGAATAACTATTAACCCTCAGGAAATAGCTAAAAGCAAAAATGCCGATGCAGTTACAAAGGCATTGGTAGAGATTTTAGGGGAAAAGGAAGAAGACGTAAGAAAACAGATAGCACGTACAGACAGACAGTCTGTGGTTATCGCAAAGCAGGTAGAAAAAAGCACGGCAGACATTCTGCGTAATAAGGACCTTACAGGAATACACTTTGAAGAGGATTCAAAACGTTATTATCCCTACGGCTCTCTTGCAGCACAGGTAATCGGATTTACAGGCAGTGATAATCAGGGACTTGAAGGACTTGAAAACGTTCTTGATGAGCAGCTCAGGGGCGTTGACGGAAGAATTGTTGCGGCGAAAGATGTTGCAAACAACGAAATGCCCTATAAATATGAAAACTATATCGAGGCACAGGACGGTAAGGGTGTAGTTCTGACCATCGATGAAACTATACAAAGATATACTGAAAAGCATCTCCAGCAGGCATATGAGGAAAATCTTCTGGGCAACGGCGGTGCAGCTATTGTGATGGACCCCAACACGGGCGAAATCCTTGCAATGGCGGTAGTCCCCACCTACGACCTTAACGAGCCTCGTGTTATAACAGACCAGCTCTTGCTTGAACAGCTTGATGCTCTTGAGCTTGAGGGTGAGGAGTATGAGAAAGCATATAGCAGTGCAGTTACTAAGATGTGGCGTAACAAAGCCGTGGTAGATTCATATGAACCAGGTTCCACATTTAAGACAATCGTAGCTTCTGCTGCTTTGGAAGAGGGTGTAGCAAGCCCGACTGACGTCTTTAACTGCAGCGGTGTACGCCATGTTGCAAATCGTGATATCCATTGCTGGCATCGCCCAGGGCATGGGGAACAGACATTTGCCCAGGGATTGATGAATTCCTGCAACCCGTTTGTAATGGAGCTTGGCTCAAGATTGGGTGCTACAAACTTTGAAAAATATTTCAAGGCGTTTGGACTTACAGAAAAGACCGGATTTACAATCCCAGGAGAATCTTCAGGTACTTTCCACCAAAAACTTGGGGTGGTTGACTTGGCAACGTCTTCTTTTGGGCAGACATTTACAGTTACTCCGCTTCAGATTATAAGTGCGGTTTCTGCAGTTGTAAACGGCGGAAACCTTATGAAACCCAGAATTATAAAAGCGTATACAGATGAAAACGGAAAAATAACGGAAACATTTGAACCGGAATTGGTGCGAAATGTTATTTCTGAAAAAACCAGTGCCCAGATGAGGGAAATGATGGAAAAGGTCGTTTCCGAGGGTACAGGTAAGGGCGGATATGTAGAGGGATTCCGCATCGGCGGAAAAACAGGTACCAGTGAAAAGCTTCCCAGAGGTAGCCGAAAATATATCGCATCCTTTGTGGGAGTAGCTCCTGCCGACAATCCCCAGCTTGTGTGCCTGCTTCTTCTTGATGAGCCTAACGCAGGGGCAACAGGCGGTGGTGCAATTGCAGCACCTGCTGTTGGTAGAATTTTTGAAGATGTGCTTCCTTATCTCGGATATGAGCCACAGTACACAGAGGAAAATGCAGATAAAATATCAGTATCTGTTCCCAGCATCACAGGGCTTACTGTCCAGGAAGCTCTTGAAAAGCTTGATAAAGTAGGACTTAAAATCAATCCTAAAGGAAACGGAGAGAAAATAAACAATCAAATCCCCGCAGCAGGAACAAAGCTGCATAAGGGAAGTGTAGTAATAGCATATACTCAGGCAGATGACAAGAAAGGAACGGCGGTCGTGCCCGATGTAATTGGTATGAATTATGCCAACGCTAAAGCAGCAATAGAAAATGCAAAGCTTGTTATGGAGCTTGACGCTGCAAATGCCGGAGGAAATGTTGCGGCGGATTACATCGCTGTTACCCAAAGCCCGGGAGCAAGGTCCGAGGTTGCAGAGGGAACTAAGGTATATGTGAAATTCGTTAAGAGGGAAACGAACTGACGGAGGTAAATGATGACATTAAAAGAAATTGTTAAAAATCTTAACTGTGAAATTTCGGGAAATGCCGAAATAGATATAAAGGGAATAGCGTACGATTCAAGAAAAGTTAAAGAGGGTTATCTCTTTATCGCAATAAAAGGCTTTGAAACTGACGGACATAAATTCATTGACAGTGCAATAAAAAACGGTGCCGCAGCAATTTTAGGGGAAGAGGATATAAAGTCCGAATGTACCTATATCAAAACGGATGATTCAAGAAAAGCAATGGCACTTTGTGCAGCAGAGTTTTATGACCATCCGGAAAGAAAGCTTAAAATTATTGCTCTTACAGGAACTAACGGAAAAACGACTACAACGTATCTTATTCGCCAGATTTTAATGCTTAAAGGGCTTAGATGTGACCTTATAGGAACAAATCAGACCATTATTGGTGATGAGGTTATAGAAAGCAGCCGTACCACCCCTGAATCTTTGGACCTTTTCGCACTTTTTGCCAAGATGGCGGAAAGCGGCGGAGAGTATGTTGCAATGGAGGTTTCAAGCCATTCTTTAGAGCTTGACCGAGTTTACGGCGTAACCTTTGAAACGGCAGTTCTTACAAATATAACTCAAGACCACTTGGATTTTCATAAGACCATGGAAAATTACGCAGGAGCAAAGGCAAAGCTTTTTGCTATGAGTAAATCATCGGCAATTAATCTTGATTCGGATTATGCAGACCTTTGCCTTGAAAAAGCAGAGGGAAAAGTTCTCACTTATTCTATCGACAACAAATCTCTTATCCGTGCTGAAAACATCAGAATGAGTGAACGAGGTGTCATTTTTGATATCTCCGGAGAAAACGAAACCCATGAAATAAGGCTTGGCATTCCGGGCAAATTTTCAGTATATAACGCTTTGGCAGCTATTTGTGCGTGCATCAATTTGGGTATAGATATTACTGATATTGAAAAAGGACTGGTCCTTGCAAAGAGTGTTAAGGGCAGGGTAGAGGTTGTTCATACAAATACCCCTTACACAGTAATTATCGACTATGCACATACCCCTGACGGCTTAGAAAATATTATCTGTGCAGTACGTGCTTTTGCAAAGGCACGAATTATCACTGTATTTGGTTGCGGCGGAAACCGTGATGCAACCAAAAGACCTAAGATGGGAAAAATCGCTGAGGAGCTTTCCGATATCGCAATAGTTACCAGTGACAATCCCCGATGTGAAGAACCTGATGCGATTATAGAGGACATTCTTAAAGGAATGAACAAGGAAAATCACATCACCATCTCAAACAGAAAAGATGCGATACGTCACGCAATGGAGATTGCACAGGAAAATGATATAATTATTCTTGCAGGCAAGGGACATGAAACATATCAGGAAATTCAAAATGTAAAGCACGACTTTGATGAAAGAGTCGTTGTAAAAGAAATCCTTGCAGAAATGTAGAGGTATTAACTATGTGGATAAAAGCATGTATAATAAGTTTTATAATAGTAGCAATATGTGAACCTTTTTTAATCCCGTTTTTGCGTAAACTGAAATTCGGGCAGACAATTCTTGAAGATGGTCCTACATGGCACAGCAATAAACAGGGCACCCCTACAATGGGAGGAATAGCTTTTATCGTGTCTACCGTTGCGGCATCAGCTATTTTTATCCGTGATATAAAGGGAGGGGCAATCCTTCTTTGCGGTGTGCTTTTCGGCTTAATCGGTTTTGTTGATGACTACATAAAGGTTGTAAAAAAACAAAATAAGGGATTTTCCGCCTCGCAAAAGTTTCTTGCACAGACTGTGGTAAGCCTTCTGTATGCAGTCTTTTTGTATCTTCAGTTCGGTCAGACCGAAACAAGAATTCCATTTATGGGAGAAAGTCTTGATTTGGGAATTTTCTATATTCCGTTTGTTATGTTGGTGCTGCTTGCTACAACAAACAGTGCTAACCTTACCGATGGAATTGACGGGCTCGCTTCAAGTGTGGGAAGCTTAGTATCGCTATTTTTCGCCCTTGCGTGTGCTTCTATTGTGGGGGCAAGTGACGGAAGTGTTATTGCAGGCGCACTTACAGGCGGACTCTTAGGATTTTTAATTTATAACGCATATCCTGCAAAGGTCTTTATGGGCGACACAGGAAGCCTTTTTATCGGCGGTATGATTGCAGCAGTAGCAATCAGTGCAGGACTTGAGCTTTTTATTATTGTAAGTGCATTTGTATTTTTGTTCGAAGCTTTAAGCGTAATTATTCAGGTTGCTGTATTTAAGAAAACGAAAAAACGTGTATTTAAAATGGCACCCGTGCATCATCATTTTGAAATGTGCGGATGGAAAGAAACAAAGGTAGTGGCAATATTCAGCTTGATTACGCTGATTCTTTGCATAATCTGCTACATAGCACTTTAATCTGAAGGAGGAGCAAACATGAGGGTTAATCCCGAAAGAAAAGAATCTGCCGGACAGGTGGACTTTATATTGCTTATCATAATACTGAGTCTGCTTTTGTTTGGCTTTGTAATGCTCTTTTCAGCAAGCTCCCCAAGAGCCTCTCAGGGTGGAATATACCGCACACTTATAAGACAGGGAGCAATATTGCTTCTGGGTCTGGGCGTAATGGTGTTTTCCACAGGGCGTGACTATCATATTTATAAAAAATATAATAAGATAATAGTTCTTTTCACAGTTGGCGTTATGGTCTTGGTGCCGCTGATAGGATTTGCTTCCCACGGTGCAACAAGACAGATTTCTCTGGGATTTATCAGTTTCCAGCCCTCTGAATTTGCAAAATTCGTGCTGGTAATATATTATTCGTCCCGATTTTCCGATAAAAATACGCAAAACCTTACCACCGACAAAAATAACATCATTGTTTCCTTTGGAGTAATGTTGGGATTCTGCGGAACGTGCCTGCTTCAGAGCCATATGTCAGCGGCAATTGTTCTTGCACTTATCAGTATAATGATGATGATTGTAGCAGGCTTCTCCATAAAATGGACCGTAATCGGCGGCACAGTGCTTGCAGCAATCGGCTCTATATTTATTTTTACCGAGGAATACAGAGCAAACAGAATTTTAGCATTGTTTGAACCGTTCAAGTATAAGCAGGGCATCGGCTGGCAGATTGTTCAATCCCTATTTGCCGTAGGGAGCGGTGGACTTTTCGGCTTGGGACTTGGTCAGTCCAGACAGAAATACCGCTACCTTCCCGAAGCACAGAATGACTACATTTATGCAGTTATCTGTGAAGAATTAGGATTTGTCGGCGGAGTAGTGGTTATAGCATTATTTGTCCTTTTTGTGTGGCGTGGAATGAGCATAGCTCTTAACGCAAAGGACCGTTTCGGTATGTTTATGGCGTTTGGTATTACAAGTATTATAGGCTTGCAGATGCTTATTAATATAGGCGTAGTGCTGTCAATTCTTCCCTCAACAGGAATGCAGCTTCCACTGTTCAGCTCCGGTGGCTCTTCAATGATTGCCACTATGTGGGGAATGGGAATTTTGCTCGACATATCAAAAAGCAGCAGGGTTAAAAAAATATAATGAAGGGTGCATTTTCAAATGCGTGTATTACTTACTGGCGGCGGTACTGCCGGCCATATAAATCCGGCAATTGCTATTGCAAATTATATAAAAGAGAAAGAAAAGGATTCTGAGTTTCTCTTTGTAGGAACGGAGAGGGGTCTTGAAAAAACTCTCGTTCCCAAATGCGGATATAATATTAAATTTATCGATGTTATGGGACTTAAGAGAAGCCTTAGTGCCCAAAATATCAAGGTTTTTATAAACTATGTAAAAAGTATGGGGGAAGCCCGCCGTATAATAAAGGACTTCAACCCTGATGTAGTAATAGGTACGGGCGGATACGTGTGTGCACCTGTCATTAAGATAGCCTCATCACTTAAAATCCCGACCATTATTCATGAACAGAATGTATTTCCGGGACTTGCAATAAAAATGCTTGCAAGAAAAGCAGACATCACTGCAATCAGCTTTGAGGAAACACGCACTATGATGAAGGCAAAGCGTATGGTGCTTACAGGAAATCCCTTAAGACCTGACCTTTTTAAATCGCACGACATAGATTTAGTGCGTGCGCAGTACGGCTTTGATGAAAAACCGATAGTGCTTATGTTTGGTGGCTCACTGGGTGCCGATAAAATGAATGAAGCACTGGTAAAAATGGTTGCAGACGGTGAAGTTAAAGGATTTAATCTTATCGCATCTACCGGAGAAAGACATTTTGAAGACGTTTCAAAAAAGCTTTCAGATGCAGGGGTAAACCTTGATACGATACGTAATATTAAAATTGTTCCCTATATCTACAATATGGAGGAAATTTTCTTTGCCGCAGATGTAGTTGTGGGAAGAGCAGGGGCAATTACTGTAAGTGAAATTACAGCCTTGGGTAAGGCGGCTGTCCTTATCCCCAGTCCGTATGTGGCGCATAATCATCAGGAATATAATGCCCGTTACCTCGAAAAGAACGGTGCTGCAAAGGTTGTTTTAGAAAACGAGGTAAGCGGAAAAAGAATAGCAGAAGAAATCTCGGATATATTGAAAAATCAGGAAACACTGGGAAAAATGCAGTCATCTTCCAGAAAAATCGGTATTGCCGATGCCTGCAAAACAATATATAATTGTGTTAAAGAAATAATATAACAACCACACTTATAAAACCCGCACCCATTTTGCCCTGACAGCATAAGATGTTGTTGTAGGGGGTGTAGGTTTGAATAAGTACATAATCACGGGAGGGAAAAAGCTCTCCGGAAGAGTACGTGTTCACGGGGCAAAGAACGCAGTTCTGCCCATAATGGCGGCATCAGTCCTTGCAGGCGATAAATGCATAATATATGATTGTCCGTACCTTAGTGACGTCAGTCACACCATAAATATACTGGAGCGTCTTGGGTGCAAGGCTAATTTCTCCGAAAATATTCTGAAAATAGATTCATCGGGAATTTGCTCGTGGGAAATTTCTGAGGACCTGATGCGTGAAATGCGAAGCTCGATAATCTTTCTTGGAGCATTGGCAGGTAAAATGGGAAGAGCCAGACTGTGTGCACCAGGCGGATGCGAGCTTGGAAACCGTCCCATAGATTTGCATATTAAGTCGCTTCGGGAATTAGGGCTTGAAATTCGGGAAGAAAACGGATTTATAGAAGCCGTTGCAGATCATATGCATTGCGGAGATATCCACCTTAGCTTTCCCAGTGTCGGTGCGACAGAAAATATAATTCTGGCGGCAGTTTGTCTTAGAGGGGAAACGACTATCTCCAATGCAGCTAAAGAGCCTGAAATCACGGATATGTGCGAATTTCTCAACAAAATGGGAGCGCATATAGAGGGTGCAGGAACGGAATTTATCCGCATAGTCGGCGTGCCGCATCTTCACGGGGCAGAGCACAAGGTTATGCCCGACAGAATTGTGGCAGCAACACTTATGTGCAGTGCCATGACCACAAAAAGCGAGATAGAGCTTCTCAACGTACGCAGTGCACACCTGGGGGCAATAGTGTCGGTGCTTCGTGAAAGCGGGGCAAAAATCGAATTTTTCAAGGATAAAATGTACATTCGCGCTCCTGAAAAAACAGGCAGTGTCGATATGATAAAAACACAGGTTTATCCGGGATTTCCCACAGATGCACAGTCCCCGGTTATGGCGGCACTTTGCTTTGGAAAGGGAACAAGTGTAATAGTAGAAAACATTTTTGACAGCAGGTATAAAATCATTCCTGAGCTTAGAAAAATGGGTGCTGATATCCTGCAGGACGGCAGGGTTGCTATTATAAAAGGTCAAAAACTAAATGGGGCGCATATCCGTGCAATGGACTTACGTGGCGGTGCTGCTCTTGCCGTTGCGGCATTGGGTGCAGAGGGCGTAAGCGAGCTTTCGGGCATTCATTATATTGAACGGGGATATGTAGACCTTGACCAGATGCTTCGGAATTTAGGTGCAGATATAATAAAAACAGAGTAACAGAGAAACACAAAGGAAGGCGGGAGACAATGAAAAAAATGAAAAGACGCCAGAAAAAACAACTGGCATTTCTTACTATGATTGTGCTTGCAGCATCTCTTGCAACAATTATGTTGTTGACTCCCGGCTTTGATATCAAGAAAATTGAAGTTCGAGGAAATGCAGTTTTAAAGGAAGAGGAAATCATACGCTCCAGCGGAATTATAACAGGTGTAAATATTTTCAGCGTTAATCTTGGTGAGGCGAAAGACAATATAAAATCAATGGGATATATAGAGAGCGTAAAGGTTACTCGTTCTCTTCCTTCTGCTGTAAAAATAGACGTTGTGGAAGAAGTTGGTGTCGGTTATATCAAGGCAGAGGACGGCTACGTTATCATAACCGCTGACGGAAGGTGCATAGATATAACCGATGGTCTGGAGAAATCCGAGGGGGATAAAAAGACCGCTTCAGCACCCAACCTTCCCAAAATCAAGGGAATGAAGAATGTTAAGTATAAGATAGGAAATATAATAACCTCGGAAAACGAAGGTCAGCTTAATGCACTTTTAACCTGCCTGCATGAGTTTTCAAAGTACGAATACGTATTCGATATGCAGGAAATCGATGTATCCGATATTACGGATATTAAATTCTATTATAAAAGCAATCAGTTATGTGTAACCGTAGGCTCTGCCGAAAAGGTTGGCTATAAAATGGAATGCTTCGGCCCGATCCTTTCGGAGATTGGGGAAAATCCCACAGGCTACATCAATCTGGAGAGATTAACTTACAGAAAGCTTGAGGAAAAACCAAGCGAAAAAACGCCGAATAACTGAAAAAACAAATAAATTTATAAACAAGTAAAAATTTTTCTTGAAACCGAAGCCATTTAGGTGTATTATAATAGTGTATACTTGTTTTCGATATATCTTAATACATATAGAGGAGGTTTTCCAATGAGAATGGAATACGCAGATGAGCTCGGCGCAGCTCAGAAAATTAAAGTTGTCGGTGTAGGTGGCGGCGGTAACAACGCTGTAAACCGAATGGTAGAAGCAGGTGTTAAAGGCGTTGAA
>JAZLEL010000106.1:0-8242 GCA_045615265.1 Clostridia bacterium
AATTCATTTGCGAATTCTTCTTTTTTTATTTTGGAGTAATTTGCACTAAAATTTCTGATGTCAGGATCCATAATATGCCCCAGTTCATGGCATAAAAGTGCCCGCTTGTCATCGGCAGAGATATCTTCATTTAAAAATACAAATCTAAGGTTTTCCTGCCAATATATGAAAGAGTCATTATGAGAAATTTCGTCTTCGATTCTCAGCCTTTTTATAAGTTCGGATACATATTCTGAATTGGAGTGCTTCTTATAATTAATAACCGTAAAATGATTAGATTCAATGATTTGCTTAAGCTCATCGTAATCAGGTAATGAGTAAAGCCTGTTCTGGATTAATGCCTTAAATGCTATACGCTTAGCTGAATTATTCTTCATTGCTGCCTTTGTTTTTTATCCTTTCAACTAAATCCAAAATTAGTTTTTCGTCATTTGTAAGAGGCTTGCTTGAGTTAATGCCGCCATATGCTGCAATAATTGTGTTCTTCATAGCCTCGGGGTGAACACGTCTGTATTCTGTTTCCGCCACAGATGCAACAGTATGCTTACCTATATCATCAAGCGAATTATAAACTTTTATAAGGCATAATAATTTGTCATCAATGGCAACGGGCAGCTCGTCAACAGGATAAATTTCCAACTCTTTTAAAATCTTGTTCACCATACCATAGTTTGATGAGAATATTCCCCTTTTCAAAATGAAATTGAGCGTTGTACGGGGAATATCAATATGCTTTGAAAAGTTTTCAATGGTACCAAACTTTTCTTTTATTCTTTTACGAATCAGGTCTTTGTACATATCCAATCTGATCACTTCCTTAAATATATATTACAATAAAATACAAATTTGGTCAATATATTAATAAAAACAGTTGACAAATAAGGCGGTAGTGATATAATTGCAAAGACGATAAAATGTACAAAGAGGAATGAAAAAGACAACAAAGTATATAAAATGTAAAAATATTGACAACTCCTGGAATAATTTTATGTTTGTGGTAAAATAATAACATAATTAAAGAAAGGAAGTTGTTAAAATGGCTAAAACAATAACCCAGGATTTAATTGAAAATTACGAAAACTATCTGATTAATGAAGAAAAGGCTTCTGCTACGCTGGAAAAGTATATGCGTGATATCAGGGCATTTTCCGTTTGGGCAAGCGGGTCTGAAATTGACAAACGGAAAGTACTTGATTACAAAGAATACTTAATAGAAAAATTTGCTCCGGCATCTGTTAATTCTCAGCTATCATCGCTAAACAGTTTTTTTGAATTCAGCAATTGGAATGATATGAAGGTCAAAATGCTTAAAATTCAAAAACAGATTTTTGCACAAAAGGACAAGGAACTCTCAAAGTCAGAGTATGAAAGATTGCTCGATGCTGCTAAAGGAAAAAGCAATGAAAGATTGTACTTGCTGATGCAGACTATATGTTCAAGCGGAATACGGGTATCAGAATTGCAGTATATAACGGTTGATGCTGTAAGACAAAGGAAGGCAACTATTAACTGCAAGGGTAAAATGCGGGTTGTCATTTTACCAAAGGAGCTGTGCAGAATGCTCACAGAATATGCGAAAACTAAAAAAATAACAAGCGGTCCCATCTTTGTTACAAAAACAGGGAAACCGCTTGACAGAAGTACTATATGGAAAATGATGAAAGCACTTTGTGAAAGTGCAGGAGTCCCCAAAGATAAAGTCTTCCCACATAATTTACGGCATCTTTTCGCACGCACCTTTTACACACTACAAAAAGACATTGTAAGACTTGCGGACATTCTAGGACATTCAAGCGTAAACACCACTCGTATATACACAATGGAAACTGGTGAAATACACCGTAGACAAATTCAGAAACTAGGACTTTTACGAATATAAAATAAATCCCACATAATCGAAATTATGTTGCAGGATATAATGATGCTGACATCAGAAGGAACTAAAACTCATGGCATACACATATTTTTTCAAAAAAATAGCATGACTATTAGACCGGTTTTTGTTAGTTTTGTAAAACCGGTCTGTTTGCCTATGGTTTTTTTATTGCATATTGACGATTTTTTACAAAACAACTGTAACTCATTGACAAACTCCCCCGAAAATGTTATACTATGTACACAATAAATATAGAATTTGGATATAAAAATCCCACATAATTTCGATTATGTGGGTTGAGGTGCATAAGCGAAAGGTTAGGCAGATAAATAATGACAATAGAAAACGGAATAGATTTTATACTTTTATTTTTAGGAGCATGCCTGGTGCTAACCATTATAGCCATATTCTTAATTAAGTTTATTGCAGGGATATATATGCCATTTATTGAAGATCGTGACTTTATACGTATGGAAATAGCCAGAAGTCACGGAAATGAAAGAATACACTGGAAACGTGAACTCACAAGACTTTACATATCTCAGATTCCATTTATCGGGGAATCGCTTGCTGAGAGAAGTAGGAGAAAGAGCAGAGAACAAAGGCGGAGACTATAACTCTCTTATAGAGATTTATATATAGCTGCGTATGTGCAGAAACAGCAGCTAAAAAGACAATTTCTGCCCGTAGGTAAATCGGAAATTTACAGGACAACTTTAGGAAAGGAAGATATACAAAATGAGATTAAATAAAATCTTATCTCTGCTTCTTGTAGTGACAATGCTCTTTAGCTGCATTGGCATTACAGCAATGGCGGAGGAAGTTGATACTTGGGATCAACTTTTTGATGCTATTGAAAATGGCGATGGCAATATCACATTTGGCGATGATATTGTAATTGGCGAGAAAAGTGTTACCACATATGAAGAACTTGTGGCGGCACTTGAAAGCGGAGAGGCTGTAAAGCTTACAGCAGATATTGTTGCTCCGGATAAGGCAGTTTTAACAATCAATAGTCAAGTGGTTAATCTTGGCGGACATTCATTGACACTCAATGGTGAATCCGGAAAAATTACCAATGGTGAAATTAAGAATGGTAAAATCATTATTACTACATACGAGGGCGATACCGTTGCAGACGGTGTTTTTGACGTTTTTGGTACTGAATCAAAGGTAACAAATGTAGAATTTTATTCTGAAAAATCTGCTATTTATGCATTGTTTGATTTGAAAGAAGGAAATCTCACCCTTGACAGTTGTAATATTAATATGACTGACAATAATAGTGCCGGTGGCTTATTCTACTTTAACGGTGGTAATAAGCTTACTATGAATAACACTAGTGTTGAGGCAACTAATATCGGTGACTTTATAACTAATGGTGCTGTTGAATTAAATGATTGTACCATTAATCTTAAAGGAACTGTTGCCGGTGGTCTTGATAACGGAATCAACGGTGCAGCACTTACCCTTAATAATACCAATGTTACAATTGATGGTGCCACTGGCCGTGGAATTACAACCGATGGTGATAATATAGCTATCAATGGTACATCTGCAGTAGCTTTGACAAACTGTGCAGAGGGTGGTATACGCTTCAAAGCTTCTGCTAAAATTACAGTAGAAGATACTGCATCTTTAAGCGGTACAGTCAAGGTTGACAGTGGAGCTACTGACGCAAAAATCAATGATACAACAGTTTCGGTAACGGGCGAGGAACTTCCTACAGTCACAGTTGAAAACGGTGTTACAACTGTAAAAACTCCGCTTGACTACGTTGCAAAAATCGGTGATACACCATATGATTCTCTTGATGCAGCATATGCAGCAGCAGTTGCCGGTGACACAATTACACTTTTTGATGATGTTAAAATCAGCACCAAATTTACCGTTAATAAAGCTATCACCCTTGATGGTAACGGACACAGCATCATCGCTGATGATACTGCTGTATGGTACACAGTTTCAGGAAAGTTCAACATCAAGAACTACAATACGCACCTTATCAGTGTAAATGCAGATAATGTTACTTTGGAGAACATTGTTCTGGATAATAACGGCAACGCAGCAGGAATCAATGTATACTGTTCACAGAATGTTGTATTTGATAATGTTTCCATCATAAATGCTACAAAAGGAATGGCGGCGTTAACTGTTAACGGCTCTACACTGACATTTAAGAATAAATTTAAAACACTTGGAAACTCCATCGCTATTGATATCAGTAACGGCACAGGTGTTACATCAAACCTTGGTATCACAGTTGAAGAAGACACAGAATTTGATCTTGCTGACAAAACAGTGAAGTTCGCAGATGTTGCAGTTAATGATGTAAGTGGCGCAGTGAATGCTGATGGCGAAGCTTACTTCGTTGCTATGGACAGTGGCTACTATTATACTGAAAATCAGATAAACAGTCGTACTACTGCTTTCTCTAACGGGATGACACTTCTTGATGATATTGAACTCACCAAAGAAATCAGCATCAAGAGCAAACTTGTATTAAACGGTAATACTCTCACGATCCCCGAGGATAAGGCGTTGAAAGTTATCGGTAATACTACTATTAAGACTGTTGGAGGAACAATCAACGGAAAACTTAATATTACTTCTGTTGATACAACTATTACAGCCGAAGAGGGTCTTGCTGTAGTAACAACAGTTGAAGGTTACAAGGTAGTATACAGCGAGGGGAAATATTCTCTCAGTCCGATTGTTTATGTTCCTGCTCTTGCAAAGCTTGGTGACACAGAATATGCTACCGTTGCAGATGCTCTTGCAGCTGCACAGGAAGCAGGTATGACTGATATTACAATCACCCTTGTCGGTGAGACAACTAAAGACTCTGCGATTGCTTTGGAAGATGTATTCAATTTGTATACAGTAAATACATTTGACAGCGTTACATTCAAACAGGAAAATTCTTCTGTTCCTTATTATATCGCAGGTATTTACACCGGTTCCCGTACTAACGGCGGAGAATTCATATTTGACGGTGTAAATATTATAGTAACCGACCAGTATATCCTTGAGGGCAACGTTAAGTTGGCAAACAACTCTGTTATTAAGTCCGTTGCGGAAGCTAACTGCTTTATTTATAATGGCGAAACCACTATCGAGCCAGGTTCTAAGATTTATGGTGTAATCGAAGATTTCCGTGGCGGTAAAGTTGTTATAGATGGTGGAAGAACTGACGGCGAGTTTAATAGTACTCCAGATATGCAGGATTCTATTATGCACATTCGTTGGGCAGGTGACAGTTTAACTGTTAAGAATGGTGCATTCCTTAAGATTAATGCTGTTAATGAAATTGGCAGACTGAACCTTGCAGCAGGCACAAGCCTTAATGTAAGTGCATCTAAGGTGGAAGCTTGGGAGTATATTGACAATGCAGGTACAATCAATATCGATGTAAATAGCTTAATTAATACAAAGAAAATCACAGGAACAGGTAAAATAGTAATCGATGCAAGTGCATTTGATGGAGAAGATGTTGTGCTTATCAATGCGGATATGTCCGGCTTCACAGGAACTGTTGAAGTTGTGAATAACTCCGATGCAGAGTACAAGATTGAAAATGCTAAACTTACTCTTTCCAAGAGAGAATTAATAGGTTCTGTTACATTCGGATATGCTGAAAACTATGCAGGTTACGGCAGAATCTGGGGTCAGGCAACAGCTAATGCAAGAGAAAGTTTTGTTCTTAAGCTTTACTCCGGAGAAAAATTGATTGCTACAACAATGCTCAATGACCGTGCAGACGGTGTTACAACTCTTATTGACGGAAAGGTTCATGAAAGAACTTGGAGCTTCCTTATGGATGCAAGTCAGGACAGTTGGTGGAATACTACTTGGGAACCCGGTCAGCCCAATGAACTTGTTCAGCCTGACAGAGTGGTACTTTATGTAGATGGCGTCGAAGTTGATGAGGAAGTTGTCAAGATGACCTCTCCCGACAACCTCAAGCCGGTTGAGTGGAAGAATCTCGTTGGTGTAAAGAAAGCAGTTCTTCCCGAAGCAGAGGTTAAGAACCTCGGTGCGATTTCTGTTACAGCTAACGAAGGTGACTATACATTCGGAGAAAACTACTACGAATATGACCTTCTTTATACTCAGAAGCTTACTACAGCTACAGCACCCTTTGACATCAACATTGCTATGCAGTTTATGTCTAAAGATAGCTCAGAAGCTGCAAAAGCTAATGCTTATGCAGACTACACAACAGACTTCTTTATCAAGATAGACGGTCTTGCAAACGGCAGCTTTGTTGGTGACGGATGTTATCTTGCAGGATATTACCCCTCCTTCGGTGCGTGGGTTAAGATTCCTCTTGATGGATTTACTGTTGCAAACGGCAAGATTTACCCCGTTATCACAAGTGCAGGATTTGACTTCAGCTATGTAGATATCTGTACTTCCGTTGAGAATTTCATCTGCGGTATCTATCTTACTCCTGAAATTATTGAGGCAAATCCCGACATCAATGTAAATCTTACACTCGGTCTTTCTGAATCACTTGAAAAGGCACAGAATGCAGAGTTCAAGAAAGTAGATGATTATACCTACACAGCAAAAGACTTCATAAAACTCTCCGGTTCCGGTACAGAGGAAGATCCTTTCCTTATCAAGAACATAGATGATCTTATCCTCTTCCGTAACAGCGTAAATAGTGGAGATACAACTTATAACGCTGAAAATGTTTGGGTTGCACTTGATGCAGATATTGATATGGCAGGCATTGACTGGAGCGTAAATATAGGTGATGATTGCAACTTTACATTCGATGGTATATTTGATGGTAAGAATCATACAATATCTAACCTTACTTCAGTAGAAACTGCACAGAAGTCCGATGGATATGTATGCACAGGCTTGTTCGGAGCTATCTATGGTTCTGCACAGATTAAGAACCTTACTATTGAAAACGCAACTATCGATACAGGTGACTTCACAGGTAACAGCGTCGGTGTTGTAGCCGGCTTTGCATACAGTGTCACAGGTTCTATAGAAAATGTTAATGTTATTGGAAACATCAATATAGATGCTCCCAAGGCTTATGCAGTAGGTACTATTATTGGTTATGCTTACTACGGCAACCCGACTATCAAGAATTGTTCCGTAAAAGCAAACGCAGGTTCTTACATCAAAGCATCAAGTGAAGTTGCAGGTATTGTAGGTTACGGCGGAGCAGTTGATGTTACAGGTTCTTCTGTAGGAAACCTTACAATCACAGGCGAAGGCCTTGTTGGTGGTATTGCTGGTTTGTTGTTTGAAGGTGGTTTAGTTGATAACACTTCCGTTAAAAATGTAGCACTTGTTACAACCAAGGACTTGTGGGTTAACAGTGCAGCAATTGCAGTAGGTACTATTGCAAGCGATGGCATCACAGTTTCAGCCGTTGACTACGCAAATGTAACTGCAAACAACACTGCTACTGATGTTATGGTTGGTAGTACTTATACAGAAAAGCCCACTGCAGTAGTTCCTGCGGTTCAGGCTAAGATAGGCGATAAGTATTACACAACTCTTACAGCAGCAATCACAGCAGCAAATGCAGGCGATATAATCTCACTTCTTGATAATATCACTTTTACAGAAGGCGTTACAGTTCCTGCTGGTAAGAAAATAACTCTTGACCTTGTAGGATACACAATCACAGGTACACCTGCAGAAGCTAAGGTATTTGCAGTTATCACCAACAAGGGTGACCTTACAATCACAGGCGAAGGTGCAATTGTATGTGACCATCAGCTTGCAGGTTCTACAAGCTATGTAGTTAACACAATTACAAACTCCGGTAAACTTACTGTTGAAAACGGTGTGATTGAAAACAAATCTACAGCTTCTAACCAGATTGGTTATGCAATCGACAATAACTCTACAACCGGCAATGCTGTTGTAACAGTAAACGGTGGTGAAATCAAGGCTTCAGGAAGCAACTATTACGACGGTATCCGTCAGTTCTGTAACAGCACAACTCTTGAAAACAGCGTTGTTGTAAATGATGGTAGCGTAAGCTCCATCTGGATGCAGAACCCCAGTGACGGTGCTTCTGACAGAAATACAAAGGATGTTAAGGGCTCTGTAACTGTAACTGGTGGTAATGTAACGGGCATGTATCTTGAACCTAGTGCTTCGTTCGAGGCTTCAGTGACAGGTGGTAACATCGGAACGCTTTCTGCATTCGAAACAGCAGAGGGACGTGACCTTGTAGGCTTTGTATCCGGCGGTACATTTGAAATTAAGCCCGACGATGCACTTGCTACAGAAGGCTTCGAATTCACAGCAAACGAAGAGGGCAAGTACGAAGTTACTGAAAAAGCTGAATTGTTTGATTTCTACACAATGAATGTTGACCTTGAAAGT
>JAZLEL010000107.1:0-40866 GCA_045615265.1 Clostridia bacterium
CATTTCCATAGTAACATGGGGGATTCCCTCTTCTAAATACTCATCGGAAACCGAAACAAAACCCATTTTCTCGTAAAATATTTCTGCCTGCTTTTGTGCATGAACACATATTTTCTTGATTTTAAAGCGTTTTTTTATTTCAGCAACGCTTTCTTTCATAAGCTTCGTTCCAAGTCCTGTTTTATGTTCAAGGGTTAAAACTCTTCCAATAGTTACAGTATCTTCATCTGACATAAATGCCCTGAGATATCCTATTACCCTTGTCCCATTAAAGAAAAAGCAATGGATACTGTCACGGTCTGTATCGTCAAGGTCCTGACAGATGATATTTTGCTCCAGTAAAAAAATTTCTGACCGCGATTTTAAAATCTCATAAAGTTCATCAACGGAAAGCTCCGAAAAAGTTTTTACAACAAAATTCATATTATCACCATTATCTTCATATTTACATTTATTTGAAACTTCCATCATGCACACTCCTCTCGACAATATTTGACATATCTATGTAGTTCATATCTGAGCAGGGCAAAAAACTTATATATGCCACAAAATATAAACACTCAAATTTCTTCAAAGTATTATAAATACAGTCCTGCTGCAACAAAACTACACGGGACAAATATAACCGGATTTGGTTTTTTAAACCACATCGGTAATGCAAATGCAATATAAGAAACTATCAATGCACCTGCAACATAGCCAAACCATTCCATTTTGCCATCAAGTGACACATCAGCAAAGAAACAAACGAACAACGGGATTACAAAGCGGACATTTCTTTTCACTGTATTCAGATGTCCTTTTATGTAACAGCAGTATTTCAAGCTATCAAGAGTTCGGTCATATATATCATATTTTTTGAAGATTCGCCACTGACTGCCAACACTGAATATTCAGATTTCTCAATGAGTTGAAATTTTACACTTATAACCCATCTGTAAGCATTTCGTAGGTGACACCATATTTTTCTGCAATATCCCTTGCGTGTGACATACCCTCAGGTGGAGCAACTTCTATCCTAAAGGATCTTTGTCCCTCTTCACTTTTCGCAACGAGTGATGACGCCCTGGCATCAGTATTTTCCATATTAAGTTCACTAACCGCCTCTCCAAGCTTGTGCATATGTGTATTGTATATTGTCCTGACAGATTTTTTGAGAAGGGCCTTCACAGAATCTTTTGCTATGTAATACCCCTCTTCAAATGAAGTTGTGGAGAAAGATTCATTGAGCAGATACAAACTGTCCTTCGTACAGGCGGTGTAATTTTCCTTAAAGCGAATACATTCCTCGCCCAATCTTCCCAGATCAAGGGTCTTGTCTTCGTCTGCCGGAAAATGAGTGTAAATGCAGTCAAGGGGTTTATAGTTAAAGGATGATGCAGGCACAAATATGCCTCCTTGAGCAAGGGCGTACATAATACCAATGGCCTGAGTAACAGTCGTCTTTCCTCCGCGGTTTGCACCGGTCAGAATATACACTGTATGCTCTTTGTCAAAATCAAGATCATTTGCAACAATATCGCCCTTTTCCAAACCCAAGATTGCAAGTTTAAGATTGTAAAAGCCCCTAGCCTCCATCTGTATCTCGTTATTATTAATAACCTTTGCTTCACAGAAAGTATAACCCTTCATAATATTTTTTTCAATAAACTCGGCAAATCTTATATAATAAACAAATTCGGGGATCACGTGGGAAATATTCACAACCGCAATATCCGCATATTTATTGAGAGTATCGCGAAGCTTTTTAAGTAGCATATCAAGCATTTTGTTTGCGGCATTTGAAAGACAAAATGTGGAATTGGCCGTTCCGTCACCATCTGCAATTTTCGCTATGGTTTCATGTTTTACACCGCCGCCTGCTAATCCCGTCATTCCGACAAGTGCCATTTTTGATTTCTTGCTTATGAATTCGCCAAGAAATCCTTCTCCATCTGAAACCGTTTCAGCAGGATGATAATGCATATCTCTATTCCAGTCAGTTCCGTCTTGTATTTTTTGTTTTGCCGCTATGGCATCTGCAAAATTACTTACTATACTGGATTTTTTGAAATACTTATTGTTAATCGAAATAAGACCCAATCCGGTTGCTTCAAATCTATCATTTACATTTATACCCACCGTAACACTCTTCACTTCTGAAGAATGAACCTTGAGTTCAGCAATATCTGCTTTCATTTCGCTAAAATTAGCATCGTGATACAGTTCATCAACATATTTTCCAAACCCCTTGAGACCTTCGGATTCGACTGTATTTTCTATGAAGCATTCCTGCATTGCCTCTACACAACTTATATAATCGTTAAGTTCATCCATTCTTCGTAGCAGATGCGAGATTCCCATTTTTTCTTCGTAGTTCAAATGATGCACACCAAAATTTCGTATAAACTCAAACTTGTCAAAAAGCTCTACCATTCGTTTTCTAAGGTTGGGGAATTTCAAGATGTCACAAAAAATCTTCTGTCTGTATTCAGCTACTCTGGGGTCTGCCGTCATATTGGAAATTATATCCATTATGAGTTTGGATTCCTTGGGATCATTAGTCAGATTCTTACACAAGACATCAAGGGACAAATCGTGACATGTAGTTTCCGAAAGTTGTTTGTATTCAACCTCATCAAAATCAGGATAAAGAATACTGTATTTCCTTCTAACTTCCATTTTTACACCTTCCAAACTTCATTTCGCACTTATACTATTTTGCATTTCAAACGGATATTGCAATTTAATTTGTTTTCTTATATAGTCCATTTGTTGTAAAATTCTTATACTTTCTGACATAGGCATAATGTCGCTTTGTGTTTTCCCGGCTCTTATGCAATTACAAACCTCATAAATTTCTTCTTCAAAGCCATCGCCTATGCTGGGCTTTGAAATATGTGTCTGTTTATTATTAACATTAACAATAATTTCCTGCGCACCATAAAACAGCGGAACTTCAATATATCCTTTTGTGCCAAAGACATACCCTGTTATTGGTTTCTTTACAGTCATTCCTGATGACACAGATGCGATGGCACCATTTTGATATTTTATTAAAATATTTGTCTGACAGTCAACCCCATAATTAACATCTGCCACCGAACAAATATCTTCTGTCTTATCTCCCAAGAACATTGCAGCAAAATTCAGTCCGTAAACACCGACATCTAAAAGCGAACCTCCTGCCATTTCACCGCGATAAATCTTAGCTTCAGGATTATATGGAATATAATCGCAAAAATCTGCCTTAACTCCCCTTATTACACCGATTTCACCACTATTCGCTATTGAAATCGCCTCTTTGATAGCAGGCAGAAACCTTGTCCACATTGCCTCCATCAGGAAAACGCCGTTTTCTTTTGCACATTCTGCAAGTTCAATCGCCTGGCGTTCATTAACACATACCGGTTTTTCACACAAAACGTGTTTTTTCGCATTAAGGAAAATTTCCGCACAAGGCATGTGTATTGGGTGCGGTGTAGCAACATAAACAACATCGACAAGGTCGGAATTTGCCATTTTTTCATACCCAACAAATACGTTTTTGATATTATGTTTATCTGCAAATCCCCTCCCCCTTTCCTCAGAGCGGGAAGCGATTGCGGTTAATTCTGCCCCTTCAACATTTTTTATTGCGTTGGCAAATCTATTTGCTATTTTGCCGGCTCCGGCAATTCCCCATTTGATTATTTTTTCCATTATCATTTGCTCCATTTCTTATTATTAGGTATAACCTATTTAAGCGAGAACTAAAACCAAACATATGTTATAACGACATATTCATTATCTTACATGGCAAGCTTCAATTAGGTTTGGTCTTGTGGAAGATTTTTTAAAAAGTTCAATACAAGCGGTGCCGAAATAAAAAACGCAAGCACATCTGCTATTGCCTGAGCCGATTGAACTCCGAAAAGTCCAAAAAGTTTTGTCAGAACCAACAAAATTGGTATAAATAATATTCCGCTCCTGAGCATTGATAAAAAAGTTGCTTTTTTATTTTCTCCTATACTCTGAAAAAGCATATTTGAACAGATTGTCAACGGGTGGAAAAAAAGTGCTAAAAGCTGCAGTTTAAGACTGACTGTGCCTATCTCAATAACCATCGGGTCATCACGAAAGATTCCAATTAAGTGATTTGAAAACAACAAGCCAACCACAACAAACACACCCAGAAGCAGTTCTCCTGCCCCGAAGGTAAAGTAAAAAGAACTTTTCACTCTTGAATATATCTTTGCCCCATAATTAAATGACGCAACGGGCTGAAATCCCTGACCGATACCAAGCCCTACCGCAAAGATAAAGAATGTAATTCTGTTTACAATCGACATTGCCGCGACAGCAGCATCACCGCCAACTCCGCCTGCCAGATTATTTAACGTCATTGTAGCAATACTGCTTAATCCCTGACGGCAAAGGCTTGGAAAGCCTGTTGCCATAATCTGAAATATTCCTTTGGGGTTATCCTTTATTAATTTTACATTAAGCTGACTCACTGTTTTTCCTCTAAAAAACATTGAAATTAAAATTAAAAATCCCACAACTTGTGAAATCGCCGTAGAAAGCCCTGCACCTGCTATACCCATATCAAGACCGAATATCAGTATGGGGTCGCATATTATATTCAAAACGCCGCCAATGGTAAGACCAATCATAGCGAAAAATGCTTTACCTTCATATCTTAAAATATTATTTAAAGCAAAGCTCGCCATAGTAAGCGGAGAAGCAATAAGAATGTATATTCCGTATTCCCTTGCATAAGGAAGAATTGTTTCCGTACTGCCAAGCATTCGCATAAGAGGGTCTATGAACATCAGACCCAAAGCACCAATCAGCGTACCTACAAAAAGACATGCCAGGACACTTAAGGTTGCAAAAACACTTGCACTGTGAGCATCTTTCTGCCCTAATTTCCTTGCAATTATACTTCCTGCTCCGTGGCCAAACATAAATCCAAATGCCTGAATAATTGCCATTAAGCCAAATACAACACCTACTGCACCGCTGGCACTGTTACCAAGCTCACTTACAAAATATGTGTCTGCCATGTTATAGACGTTTGTTACCAGCATACTGATAGTTGTTGGAATGCCCAATGTAATTACAAGCTTAGGTATGGGCCAGGTGGTCATTTTTTCATATTGATTTACTTCATTATTCTGTTTCATTTGTTCATCTCTTTTCATAGTATGGGGGGATTATAAAAGCTTTATAATCTGGATGCCTATTTTTTAGTAATTGCGAGGCATAAGGTTTAGATGCAAACCCTTTTGGGTGCTAGTTCATATCAAGCTAAGAACAAAAAATTATTCAGCTTCTTGCAACGCCTTTTTATATTTTTGTTTCAATTCTTCATGGTTAATATCATTTAACGAAACAGAATAAATTCCTTTTGAAAAATTTTCTCTACTCATCTTGTGCAACAACCCAAATACACTCCATATCATAAAATCAACACCGTTGCCTGTAATCGCATTCTTATCTTCTGCACTATGCCACGCTTTGGAAAGTTTTTGTGAGAAAAAACCATTATCATTTCTTAATTCCCCATCCGAAATATCTATTTCTTCAGGAAAAAGCTTTAAAGTATCTTGAATTAATTTTTCTATATTCTCCATAGTCATTTCTCCTTTCGTCAATATTCGACATATCCATATTGCGAGGCATAAGGTTTAGATGCAGCCAATATTCAACGAAAGTTTGTGTCAAGTTAGTCCAAAAAAATTGTTGTTTCTCACTTGTAATTTAATGTGTATTTTACAATCTTTTTAAAACTTCTTGCTTTTTTTCTTCAAATTCTTCTTTTGTAAGAATTCCTTTTTCATATAAGTTTGCCAATTTATCCAAAAGCTCTATATCGGTATCGTTGGTTTTGCTTGAAGATAGGTTATCAGCATTGGCTTGTATAACTACATCATAATCCTTTTCTGGAATTAATTTAGTAAATATTTTATAGGCATTTGAACTAAATGTTATTACTTGCTCTAAATCACTAGAATATAATAATACAACTTGTTCATCGTGTATTGTTGATGTTCCTTTAACTTCATTAACCGCTTTTCGGCTTCCCACAATAGCACCAACATCACCAGCAATTAAACCACCTATAACAGCCCCTTTAATGGAAGAACCGCCTCCGCCACCACCTGTTATTTCGGTTGTGACATATTTTTGACCTATTGATCTAAAATATTTAATGTCATCTATTGAAATATCAACACCCTGGCAACTATCTGTATTTAATAAACAAATCTTATCATCTTTTTTCCAATAACGCATTCTTCCGCTCAGATTAAAATCCGCTGAAGATATTTCAAGATAAACCGCTGGATCTATATCAAAAGGATGTCTACAAGAAACTTTTTCAACAAACATGCCATGTTTAATAGGTTCTGAATATTTGTACGCAATTTGTATCAATGTATCTATATCGTTAGTGTATCCTGGATAAAAAGGAAATGCTATTTCACCCTGTGGTTCTAAAATTAACGCAAAATTTTTGACCGTACCATCATCTTTACACTTTTTTATACCAACAATTTTTTCAAAACTCTGTTTTTTGTCCCCTAATTCACGAGGATATAAAATCGTCTTGTTTTCAAGATTAATATCAGCCCATATACTAGGTCTATTTTCATATTCCCACATTAGTATTCTAGTGGCATTTTCATCAATTTCATATTTAACAGGTTTAGTGGCACATATAATACACTTTTTAAATAGCCCTGCTATTTGAACTATATAGTAATTAGTAATGTCTTCTTTTTCGCACCCAAAATGGGCTGCAGCTTTTTCTCTACAAGCATCTTCTGAAAAACCAGAAAAATCCAAACGTATTCTCTCGCCATTCTCATCTGTTTCATTCAACCAATCTTGTTCTAGCTGTTCATCATAATAGATTTTCTCTCCACATTTTGTACACAGAAAATAATTACTTACAAATTTGCCCAAACCATCTCTACCACAATTTTTACATTTAAAATAACTCCAGCATCTTTCCATATTTCATTTCTCCCTATTTTCATAATTTAGACATTATCCAACATAATTTGCATTATTGCGAGGCATAAGGTTTAGATGCAAACCTTTTTAGCGCAAGTTCGCAATAAGTTAGGAACAAAAAATCACTCTTTGTTTTTAATTAGCAAATATACTTGTGACATTATTTTTATATCTGGCACCTTTGCATTTTTAACTTGTGTATCTATAATTTCTCTCATCAGCGCCATACAGAATTTCATTCCCACATTTTCAGCGATTATATCTTTCAAGTATATATTTTCGCCATCATACTTTTCAGGGAAATTAACTGTAAAATAAGTCATTTCTTTCTTTTTTTCTTCCCATATTCTATAGTGAAGCGTTCCCTTCCCATCAATTTTTATTGTGGTACATTTTTTTAAGAATTTATCAATTTGTCCAGCCTTAATCCATGTGGCCATATTTTCATTTATATATACCTCATCCCAAGTTTTAAAAACAGGAAAATGCAAAAGCAAATTTCTTATAAAACTAAACAGACCATCCGCTATTACGCCTTCAAGCGGCGGTCTTCCGCCATTTTTCATCCATTCCACATATTGTTTTATCGGTTCATAACTTAATAATTCTTTATATATAGAAAAAGCTTCTCTTAATTTAAAGAAACGAATATGAGCTTGTTCGTTAAAAAAACTATCGTTAGTTATTTCATCATACAAATCATAGAAACGATTATAAAACAAGGTAAGAACTTGTATTTCCTTTTCATTTGGCATATTACTTTCCATTTTATCATGACCTTTATACATTTACTACTTTTTCATCTCTGATTTTATCCACAGAAAACCAAAAAATATAAAGTTTACACTCAATACCACAAAACTCCATTTTTCAGACAACCCAAATATATTATGTATTACCGGAATTGCACCAATGCCACTTATAAAAGCGAGTATATATAATAATATATTTAACAACAATGAGTTTTTGTTTTTTCTTTTTTCTTGATAAATCTTCAAATACGAAACCTTAAATTTTATAGCTTTCTCATACAACCTAAACGAATTTGTTTGTTTCATATTTTCTATCGCATTTAAAGTAATAATTGGCACTTTAGTCAAGTATGTAATTCTTTCAAGTTCAAGTTGCTTGTCTATTGTAGTTTCTAGATCATTTGTTATATCAAAATTTATAATTTGCTTGAGCATAAAATACATTTTCATAACTTCAAGCAATTGACAATCAAAAAATGCTTGTTGTTCACAATTACTATCGATGTCTGTAACAACTCCCATGTACTCTTGCGAATAATATTTATATGCATGATTGTTGTTAATATTTTTTAAACTTATCTCTATTTCATTTACCCCTAACACATCCAAAAAATATTTTTGTAAATTCTTTAATTTGTCGGTCACTACAAATATGTTATGTACAAAGCTAAAACTATCAATTTGATATTTATTATTTGCCACTTTTTCAAGACATCCTGATATATTATTAAAAATTATATCCGATATCTTGTCTACTTTATCTTCAAATTTATTTTCATTAAAATAACATATTTTTTCCGTTTGCA
Organism: Clostridia bacterium; assembly: GCA_045615265.1. GTDB lineage: Bacteria > Bacillota > Clostridia > UMGS1883 > UMGS1883 > UMGS1883. The sequence continues at coordinate 8,540 of JAZLEL010000107.1, forward strand.
GTATGTTGTAGTTATTACTTCTTCCAAATATCTCGTCTTTCTTTAAGGGAACACCTGTTTTATAATCGATAAGTTCATAGTTAACAAATAACATATCATTCATAAAAAAAGCCAAAGGATCAACCTGAAGAACTCGATTATTAATTGTAACCAAAAACCTCTCCATTGTTATATAAAACGGAATTTTAAAAAAGCGCTCATCTAAGATGAGTTCCATAGAATGCGACATATTAAAAATCCACGAAACATTATCTATTTCATCTTTGTAATCATCTAAAGTTTTGTCTTTTTGTTTAATTTCAAAATCAAAAGTTGTTAGTTGTTTATAAGGATCAAAATTTCTTTTATATCCTAGAATTCCTTTTTGCGTTAGTAATTTATTTTCCGTAACAATACTCTCTATATGAAATTGCTTCAAAATATTTTCTTTTCTTTTTGCTTTTTTTAAACTAAAAATTTTGCCTTTAGATTCATTAATTTTATATGCTGTCATAAAAACAACACAATCTTGTTTTTCTTTCATCTTTTAAAACACGCTTTCATTTAATAGCATTATTATACAACAAATTCATTTGCATTTATTTAATTATCCCCATTTTCAATAGTATTGCGCATGCGCTTAATACTGCTACGAATAATTTCTATATACATTTCATCCTGCTTATCTTCGCTTAATTTTCTTACCAAGTTAACTGTAGACAAAAATCTTTCGTTCTCGTGTAAAGACTCATAATAATGGTTCAATTGTACTAAAGAATTTTTATAAACAAAAAGGGATGTTCCAGCTATAACTTCTACTATGGCTCCTCCTATAGCAGTTATAATTGAAACTTCATATTTTCCGCTCATAAAAAATGGCAAGACAACTGCCACTACTATAAGAACAAAACCTAACACGCACATCCATACAGCAAGACGAAAAGAATCTTTTGCTTGAGTTTTACTAAGTGTATAGTATGCTTTAATTTCAGCCATATTAACAAGCATCAATCTCAAAGCATCATTTTCATCTGTATTATCTTCTGCAACAGAACTCTTTTGATTATTATGTCTAAACGATTTATTAACTGGCATAACTGTGTTTTTTAACTTTGTAGAATAATTTAATAACTCATCATTATCTTGTTGCCTTTTTAAAACAGAGGTTATTAAAGCCATGCAACTTGTGATCAAAATGCTTATTAACGGCAATAGCATTTCCTTAAACAAGCTATATGGAGAAAAAAATAATGAATATACAAAAATTAGCATCAATATGACTAATATCATCATCATTACAAGTGCCAAAATCTTAATTTTGTTAATATTAAAATTTTTAGGAACTTGCTTTTTTATCGTTTTAAACTCAACCATAAATTTTTCATAATCACTTATCGAAAGATAGAATTCTGCCTCATAACCATCTTCAGCATAAGTTTCAAAACTTATTACTCCTCTTTTTGATAGTTGGTTAAGATAATTTTCTAAACTTGATAAATTTATATCTCCAAAAAAATTTGAATAATTTGATTCAGTAAATATAAATTCCTTTTCTTTCTTAAAAATATTTATGATTTTTTGCATGACACAAAATTTTTCCTTTGTTGTCAAGTCAAACACATATATTCCCCCTTAATCCGAATGTCCTTACACAATCCATTTATAATATTATACCATAATATTACAAGATTCGCAATTGTTATTAAGAAAAAGGTCGGTAGCATATTGAACAAAATTCATTTTACTGATTTCTATATGAAACATAAACATCAAAATCTTCTATGTTCATTAAGTCTTCTTTATTCCGTCGTAGTTTATTTAATCTGTTACCAATGATGTAGTATGCTATTTTTGTCACCCAAGATGCAAATCTGCATTTTCCGTGATACTTATGTAAAATTTCAAATGATCTTAACAAAGCATCCTGACATATATCATCATAATCTCTCATCATTTGCCAGTATGTATTAAAACCAGCTTTCCATAAATTATTTCTTATAAACTCTTTTATCTTCTTAAAGGATTCTTCATAAAGCAAATTAAGTGCAATTCTATCTCCATCCAATGCAGCTTGACTCATTTGATATTCTCGTATTTTATATAATTCATTTTCATTGTAGTCTTTAATTTCAACCGCTATTTCATTGCTGATTTCTATTCTATCAAGATATTGTTTAACTACCTCTTCATCATATTTGTAAACCAGTAATTTATCAGCTATAGCCTTTTCAATTTCATCATTTGATACAGTAATTGAATTTTTGCAATTTCTATTTCCATGCTCAATCCTGCTTGCACATCTCCAAAAAAGTTCATTTCCTTTCTTCGTTTGACGTGTCCTTCGTCTATAACTAGCACCACATTCACTGCAAAATATTCTACCGGATAGTAAATCATTTGAATATCTGTTTTTCTTCCTGACAGTCTTATTTTTAACAGTTGATACATTGCTTCTGTTCTCCTTCTCTTGCTGAACTCTGTTAAACATTGATTTTGTTATAATTGGTTCGTGATGGTTTGTAACCAGGTATTTTGCTTTCTGTCCTTTATTATTAACTTGTTTTCCATCAAGAAAATTTTCGACATAAGTTTTCTGTCCTATTACTTCGCCGGTAAGCTTTTCATTTGATATCAGTTTTGAAATTGTTTCGCTACTCCACTTATCTTTTCCTGTTGGCGATTTAATCCCTGCATTTTCTAATTCTTTTGATATTCCTGATAAGCTATATCCGTTTAGGTACATCTCGAAAATCAATTTTACTATCGTAGCCTCAAATTCATTGATTATCAAATTTCCATTTTCGTCTTGAGAATATCCATAACAGATTCTATCATATATCTTCGATTTTCCTGTCTTAAATCCATATTCTATACCAAACTTTATGTTGCCGCTTTTTGATTCACTTTCCGACTGAGCTACTGTTAGCATTATGGCAAAATCGCTATCACTTGAAGTGGATAATTTCATACCATTCATTTCAATCCATACATCTACCCCAAGTGATTTTAAATATCTGAGATTAACGAGACCCTCATAAACATTTCTTCCAAATCTACTAATAGATTTTACAAGAATCAAATCAATCTCGCCAATCTTACATTTTTCTATCATCTCGTTAAAAGATTTTCTGTTTTCTACTCTTAATCCTGATTTAGTATCGCAATATACACCAACAAAGTCCCAGTCTGGATTTCTCCTGATCTCGGACTCGTAATTTTTTACCTGAGATTGAAGAGAGGTCGCCTGGTCATTAGTTTCTGTACTGACTCTACAATATGCAGCCACTCTCAATCTCTTATTCGATTTCTTTTCCTTTTGGGGTATTACAATTACTTCAGGCATAATCTTATAATCCGCTTACTATATTAAGCATGTCATGCGCCGTATTTATTCCCATGTTGTTTCCTCTGCTTCTTTCTACTTTAGCATTTTGAACAGCTTTGAATAATTCTAAGTTAATGATTGCAGGATGAGTATTAGTGGTCAAGTATCGATCTACTAGTCCTTTATTATCAACCTGTGTTCCATTAACGGTAACTGTTTTCCGCAAAAGAACTGAACCTACGTATTTTTCATTTGATAACAATTTATCTATCGCCTCTCTGTTCCATCTGTCTTTACCTGATGGAGACTTTACTCCTCTCTCGAATAATTCGTTGGCAATTTTACCTAAACTGTATCCTGAAAGATAGCTTTCAAAGATCCACATTACAGTCAATGCTTCTTCAGGGTTAATAATTAATTCACCCTTATCATTTTGAGAATATCCATAGCATATTCTCTTTGCTAATTTCGATGTTCCGTTTTGAAATCTTTCTTTATTTGCGTTTTTTATTTCACTACTTCTTGTTTTCATTATATCACTCTCTTCCATATTAATTTCATTATTCAAATAGCCATTTTCGTAAGAATCTTTATTTTCAATTTTATAATTAATGTGTTTTTTCATTTCATTTAAACTCCTTTCGTTTATTATTACATTAAATTTGTTTATGAAAAAAGTGCCGTAATCTGTGAATTACAGCACTTTCGTTTTTTTCTATATTAAGTTTTAATTTTCGTTAAATTTTCGAGCAGGTTTGTCAACTTATCAATAGTTCGTGTCAAGTCGGGAACAAAAAATACTTTGATATAATATAGTCGTCTATTTTACTTATATTCCCTGAATTGTACGGACACATCATCGGGGTCATAAACGTAAAAATACTTTGCATCAGGCTCCGGATGACGAATGTCTGACGGATTCATGCCAAGCGAAACAGCCCGAGCGTGAACCTTCTCAAGATTATCTGTAGCAAAGCATAAAAACATACCTTTTCCCTCAAACAATTGACCCTCGGGCATGGCTATTAATTCTACTTGGGTATCGTTTTCAGAATCATAAAGATAAGCAACATTTCCGCCGCCTGCAGAAAATTGCTTACCGATCTTAAGCTCTACAAGTTCGGTATAAAATTTTAAAGATTTCTCAAAATCTTTAACTCTTAACGATATGTGATGAAATTTCATGTTAATTTTCCTTTCTATAATACAAATAATAAATGCCATTACTTTTCATTTGCAAAACAACACAAGTTCCTCTGTGTCAAAGTTTTCGATATTCTTCATTCCCCATGGAAAGAAGGGTTCTTTGAATTGTGTGTTTTATGTCAATCACCTCTATCAAAAACCATTTTTGCTAATCTATTATATAACATATTTCTAATAATTACAAGCAAAAAAGAGGGGGTAAAACCAACTGTTTTGCCCCCTCTTTAATCATACTCTGTTATTCATTTTTTCGAGTGCTTCTGCCTTAAATTCCGCAAACCGATTCTCCTCAATAGCTTTTCTTATCTGTGCCATAAGGTCATTATAGAAATGAAGATTATGAAGCACGCAAAGACGCATACCGAGCATTTCCTTTGCCTTTATGAGATGGCGTATATAGCTTCTCGAATAGTTTTTGCAGGCAGGACACTGACATCCCTCCTGAAGAGGTCTTTCATCTTTTTCAAACTTTTTGTTATTAAGGTTAAGAACGCCTATATCTGTAAAGAGATTTGCATGTCTTGCATTCCTGCTGGTAATTACGCAGTCGAAGAAATCAACGCCCCTTTCAACCGCTTCTAAAATATTCTGCGGTGTTCCTACACCCATAAGATATCTTGGCTTATCTTTGGGCATATGGGGTTCTACCGCATCAATTATTCTGTACATTTCCTCTGCACTTTCGCCTACGGCAAGTCCGCCTATTGCATAGCCGTCAAGGTCAAGCTCGGCTATTTTTTTCATATGCTCAATTCTTAAATCCTCATACGTTCCGCCCTGATTGATTCCGAAGAGCATTTGATTTTTATTGATAGTATCGGGGAGCGAGTTAAGACGCTTGATTTCATTCTTGCATCTTTCCAGCCAGCGGTAGGTCCTGTCGCAGGAATTTTTGACATATTCATAAGGAGCAGGGTTTTCAATACATTCGTCAAATGCCATTGCAATAGTAGATGCAAGATTTGACTGAATCTGCATACTTTCCTCAGGGCCCATAAAAATACGTTTTCCGTCTATATGGGACTGAAAATTAACGCCTTCCTCTGTTATTTTACGCAGTGACGCAAGGGAGAACACCTGAAATCCACCGCTATCGGTGAGAATCGGTCTGTCCCAGTTCATAAATTTGTGAAGTCCGCCCATATCACGGATAAGCTCATCCCCAGGACGAACGTGAAGATGGTAGGTGTTTGAAAGCTCTACCTGACAACCGACATCCTTTAAATCAAGTGATGAAACTGCACCCTTGATAGCAGCAGAAGTTCCGACATTCATAAAAACGGGAGTTTGTATTGTGCCGTGCACGGTTTTAAATGTACCCCTTCTTGCACGACCTTCTTGATTCAGTAATGTAAACATAAATTTGTTATTCCTTTGTAATTTTTTACTTTTTTACGATGACTTTGTCATCCATTACACGTCCATTATAACGGGGAGTATCATCGGCTTTCTGTGAGTCCCCTCATAGATATAGCTGCCAAGAGCATTTTTGACATTTCCCTTAATTGTATTCCAGTCGTGATGCTTGGAAATAAGTGTATCCTGAAGTGCAACTGTGGCAATTTTCTTAAGCTCATCCATAAGCCCCTCATTATCACGCATATATATAAAACCTCTTGTGATAACCTGCGGGTCGGCAGCCATTTTATGGGTTTTTCCATTGATTGCCATAACCACCATAATAATACCATCTTCTGCAAGGTGCTTTCTGTCACGGAGGACAATGCTTCCTACATCGCCTACACCGTATCCGTCAACAAGAAGTTCGCCCGCCTGAACATTGCCTGTTACTTTGGCACTGCCGCCTGAAAACTCCAGCACACTGCCATTTTCAAGCTTGAAGATATTTTTCTTATTAATTCCCATCTCCTCTGCCAGCATTGCATGGCGGCGAAGATGACGGCTTTCACCATGAACAGGAATAAAGTATTTGGGCTTTACAAGACCCATTATAATTTTAAGCTCTTCACGGCAGGCGTGGCCTGATACGTGTACCTCAGTAAGTGCAGAGTGTACAACCTCCGCCCCTTTACGATAAAGCTCGTTAATAACATTTGATACGGTTTTTTCATTGCCTGGAATCGGCGATGCAGAAATAATTACAAGGTCACCTTTTCCTATTTCCACTTTTTTATGGTCGGAAAACGCCATTCTTGTAAGAGCACTCATAGGCTCGCCCTGACTTCCTGTTGTAATAATTACAAGCTGGTGGTCCTGATATTTCTTTACGTCCTCAATGGAAATCATCGTTCCTTCAGGGATTTTTAAATATCCCAGAGTTGATGCAACATCGATAATATTTACCATACTTCTGCCCGAAACTGCAACCTTTCTTCGGTTGCGGACAGCGGCGTTTATTACCTGCTGAACACGATCGACATTTGATGCAAATGTTGCTACAAATATTCTTGAGCGTGTGCCCTTAAACAGTGTTTCAAAGGTTTCTCCAACAGTACGTTCACTCATGGTATATCCTGGGCGTTCCACGTTGGTAGAATCACTCATAAGAGCTAAAACTCCGCTCTTTCCCAGTTCGCCGAAGCGCGCAAGATCAATCATACTTCCCTCTATGGGAGTACAGTCGATTTTAAAGTCCCCCGTATGCACAACAGTTCCCACAGGAGTTTTAATTGCCATACCCACTGCATCGCTGATACTGTGATTAACACGAATAAATTCCACACTGATATTTTTACTGATTTTTACGGTATCCCCTGCCGTTACCCTGTTAAGCTTTGCAACACTTAAAATTCCGTGTTCCTTAAGCTTCTGCTCAATAAGGCCGCATGCAAGGCGAGTGCCGTAAACAGGGACATTTACACTACGCAAAAGATACGCAATACTGCCGATGTGATCCTCGTGTCCGTGGGTAATTACAACACCCTTAACCTTGTCCTTGTTATTTACAAGATATGTCATATCGGGGATTACGCAGTCTACGCCGAACATTCCTTCCTCGGGGAAAGCCATACCGCAATCGAGTACCAGAATTTCGCCACCTATTTCAAAAGCAGTAATATTCTTGCCGATTTCATTCAATCCGCCAAGAGGAATAATCTTCAATTTTAATTTCTTTGCCATTATTTTCTCCTTTTCAAATCCGCGGCGTTCTTAAAGACACACCCTGCACATCTCCTATGTACATTTCTGTATATCTTTTGCCGCTGTATTCAGTACTACTGAGGCTTTACTACTTTAATTATACACCTCTTCAAGTAGTAATTATACCATAACAAGGTAAAAAGTCAACAAATTTAACTTGCGATAATTAGTCCTATTTGTCAAATTTTCTCTTTACTAATTACCTTATTGTATGTTATAATAAACTGATTTGTTATGAGAGTTTCTAATTTTTCATAATTATGCACAAAGTTTTTACACATTTGTCCGTTTTTATGGGCATTTTAATTTTTTTTAAAAATTTTTATGCAAAAAGCTTGCATAATTATTCAAAACGAGTTAGAATGTATTTACCACAATTTTTGTTTGGAGAGATTTTACCATGAAAAAGGTATTCATTGACGGCAGTTCCGGCACCACCGGACTGAGGATTGTTGAAAGACTTTCCAGTAGAAAAGACATAGAACTTATAAAGCTTCCAGAAGAGCTTCGCAAGGATAACGATGCGAGAAAAGAAGCACTTAATTCTTGCGACATTGCTTTTCTGTGTCTTCCCGATGCGGCAGCTATTGAAGCGATTAATATGATAGAAAATGAAAACGTGGTTGTTCTTGACACCTCTACGGCACACAGAACAAACGACGGCTGGGCGTACGGCTTCCCCGAACTTTCCAAAGAGCATTTTGAAAAGGTTGCTTCAGCAAAGAGAATTGCAGTACCCGGTTGTCACGCAAGCGGATTTATCGCCCTTGTATATCCCCTTATTGAAAAAGGTATTATTGATAAGGATACTCTTCTCACCTGCCACAGCATCACAGGTTATAGTGGCGGCGGCAAGAAAATGATTGCAGAGTATGAGGATGCAGAAAGAGCTGAACTTTTTGATGCACCCCGTCAGTATGCATTAGGTCAAACCCATAAGCATCTTCCTGAAATGTGCAAGGTGACAGGGCTTAAAAACGCCCCCATCTTCTGCCCTATCGTATCGGATTTTTACAGCGGAATGGCAGTAACAGTACCGATTTTCAAAAGCCAGCTTAACGATGGTTTTACCGTGGAAGATATCAGGAAAGTATATAAAGAAAAGTACACAGGCGAAATTGTTACTTATCTTGAAAGCATTGATGAAGGCGGACTTATAAGTGCAAACACACTTTCCTTTAAGGATTCAATGCAGATAACCGTTTCCGGTAATGATGAGAGAATTCTCCTCATCGCAAGATATGACAATCTCGGCAAGGGTGCCTCCGGTGCGGCACTTGAATGTATGAACATCGCAATAGGAAATTCTCCCTTTGAGATGCTCGACATATGAAAGGAATGATATCTATGTTTAAAATAATAGAAGGCGGCATTTGTGCTCCTAAAGGATTTTCTGCAAATGGTATACATTGCGGAGTACGTAAAAATCGTACAAAGCGTGATATTGCACTTATTTTAAGTGAAGCACCCTGTGCTGCTGCTGCGACATATACAACAAACTTAGTTAAGGGTGCTCCTCTTACAGTTACAAAAAACAATATTGCAAACGGTTATGCACAGGCGGTTATCTGCAACAGCGGTAATGCAAACACCTGTAACGCAGATGGTATAGAGGTTGCACAGAAGATGTGTGCTCTTGTTGCTGAAGAAATTGGCATTGATAAAAATGACGTTATCGTAGCATCGACAGGCGTCATCGGTCAGCCGCTTAATATTGAGCCTATAAAAGAAGGTCTTCCCGAGCTTGTAAAGGGACTTGGTAGCGATGCTTTGCACAGCAGCTATGCATCAGAAGCAATTCTTACAACTGACCTTGTTGAAAAGGAGATTGCAATAAGCTTCACCCTTGGCGGAAAAGAATGCAGGATTGCAGGAATTGCAAAGGGAAGCGGTATGATTCATCCCAATATGGCAACAATGCTGGTATTTATTACAACGGATGTCGCAATCTCTCCCGAAATGCTCCAGAAAGCACTTTCAACGGATATAAAAAACACTTTCAATATGATAAGTATTGACGGAGATACATCTACAAATGATATGGTAAGTGTTATGGCAAACGGACTTGCAGGAAATACTATGATTGAGTCTGAGGGCGAGGATTTTGAGATTTTTGCAAAAGCACTTAATACAGTTACAATCCATCTTTGCAAAATGATTGCAGGCGATGGTGAGGGTGCGACAAAGCTTCTTGAATGTACGGTAAGCGGTGCAAAGGACGAAAAGTGTGCAAAAGCAGTTGCAAAATCCGTTATCTGCTCTTCCCTGCTTAAGGCGGCGATGTTCGGTGCCGATGCAAACTGGGGCAGAGTGCTTTGTGCAATAGGTTACAGCGGTGTCCAGGTAGACGTTAATAAGATTGACGTATCCTTTTCTTCAAAGGAAGGAACAATCGCAGTTTGTAAAAACGGAGCAGGTGTCGATTTTTCTGAAGAAATTGCAAAGAAAATATTGCTTGAAAAGGAAATTAATATTATAATAGAACTTAATTACGGTAATTCATCCGCTACTGCTTGGGGATGTGACTTAACCTACGATTACGTTAAGATAAACGGCGATTACAGAACCTGATACTGTGACAACGAAAAATTTCAAGACACAAGTTGGAGGAAATAAGATGACAAATGCGCAAAGAGCTGAGGTTTTAACTCAGGCACTTCCTTACATACAGAAATATACAGATAAAATCATCGTTGTTAAATACGGCGGAAACGCTATGATTAATGACGAGCTTAAGGATGCCGTTATGGGTGATATAGTTCTTCTCTCCCTTATTGGTATTAAGGTTGTTCTTGTTCACGGCGGTGGTCCCGAAATCACGCAGATGCTTAAGGCTGTGGGAAAAGAGTCAAAGTTCGTAAACGGACTTCGTGTTACAGATAAGGAAACTGTTGACATTGTACAGATGGTACTTGCAGGTAAGGTTAACAAGAATCTCGTAAACCTTCTTCATCACAAGGGTGGCAAGGCTGTCGGCCTCTGCGGTATTGATGGTGGAATGATTGAAGCTGAGATGCTTAACCCAGAGCTTGGCTTTGTTGGCGAAATTACAAATGTCAATGTTGAGCCTATTACTGACGTGCTTGAAAAAGGGTATATTCCCGTAATTTCCACAGTAGGCTGTGACAAAGAGGGTAATGTTTACAATATCAACGCTGACACAGCCGCTTCCAAGATTGCAGGAATTTTAGGTGCTGAAAGTCTTATTTCAATGACAGATATCGAGGGTATTCTTCGTGATAAGGACGACCCCTCTACTCTTATTTCCAAAATCGTTGTTGATGATGCACCCAAGCTTGTTGAGGAAGGTGTTATCTCCGGCGGTATGATTCCCAAGGTTGAGTGCTGTATAGATGCAATCAACAGTGGCGTAAGAAAGGTATTTATAATAGATGGCAGAATCCCCCACTCCATACTTATCGAAACCCTTACTAATGAGGGTATCGGTACTATGTTTGTTCGGGGTGAATAAACTTATTTTTACGGTGCAGTACTTTTTGTACGCACCGTAATTTGGGATATATAAGGAGTTAATTTTATGAACACATTTGAGAAAGATAAAAAATTCGTTTCCCCCACTTACGGCCGTTTCCCCGTGGAAATTACAGGCGGTAAGGGTGCAATTTTAAGGGGTAATGACGGTAAAGAATATATTGACCTTGGAAGCGGTATTGCCGTAAATACATTCGGTGCGTGTGACAGTGAATGGGTAGATGCAGTAAAGGCACAGCTCGATAAATTTTCCCATACATCAAACCTGTACTACACGTCCCCTTGTGCGGACCTTGCCGAGATGCTTTGCGAAAGAACGGGAATGAAGAATGTGTTTTTCTCTAACTCTGGTGCGGAAGCAAACGAATGTGCCATAAAGGTTGCACGCAGATACGGCGCTCTCAACAAGGGCAGTGATTATTATACAATAGTAACACTTGAAAAGAGCTTTCACGGAAGAACACATACAACTCTTGCTGCAACAGGGCAGGAAAATTTTCATAAGGAATTTCTTCCGCTGACAGAGGGCTTTGTACACGCAACGCCCAATGATATTGTTTCACTTAACGAAGCAGTTAAGAACAACAAATGTTGTGGAATAATGATTGAAATTGTTCAGGGCGAGGGCGGTGTAAATGCTCTTGATAAAGAATTTATCGAAGAGGTTAACAGACTTTGCAAGGAAAATGACCTTGTACTGATTGTTGACGAGGTACAAACAGGAAACGGCAGAACAGGTAAGCTTTACGCATATATGCACTACGGTATTGAGCCTGATGTTATTTCAACTGCAAAAGGACTTGCTGGCGGTCTTCCCTTAGGTGCAACAATGCTGGGCGAAAAGGTTAAGGATATCTTTGAACCGGGACTTAACGGCTCCACCTTCGGCGGAAACCCCGTTTGCTGCAGCGGTGCGATAAATGTACTTTCAAGACTTACTGATGAATTTTTGGATGAGGTTACAAAGAAAGCTAATCTTATCCGTGAAACACTCTCGGGTGCAGAGGGTATTGAAAGCATCTCGGGTCTTGGACTGATGATAGGTATTAAAACAACCAAAGAAGCAAAGGAAGTTGTAAACTACTGTATTGAAAAGGGAGTGTTGGTACTTACCGCAAAAGACAAGGTAAGGCTTCTTCCCCCGCTTAACATAGAAACCAACGAGCTTGTAAAAGCTCTTGACATAATTAAGGAGGCATGTAAATTATGAAACACTTACTAAAACTCGGTGACCTTTCCAAGGAAGAGATTGTAGAAATTCTCGACCTTGCGGATAAGCTGAAATATGAAAAGAGAAATGGTATTGAGCACCATCTCTTAAAGGGTAAGACTCTGGGTATGATTTTCCAGAAGTCTTCCACAAGAACAAGAGTATCTTTCGAGGTTGGTATATTTGACCTTGGCGGCAGTGCTCTTTTCTTAAGTCCCCGTGACTTGCAGATTGGCCGTGGCGAAGTTATTGAGGACACTGCAAGGGTTCTTTCCAGATTCTTAGACGGTATTATGATTCGTACCTTCGAGCAGAAAGAGGTTGAGGATCTGGCTGAGTTTGGAAATATCCCGATTATTAATGGTCTTACAGACTATTGTCATCCCTGTCAGGTTCTTGCAGACCTTATGACAATCCGTGAAAAGAAAGGTAAGCTTGAAGGGCTTAAGATGTGCTTCGTGGGTGACGGAAACAATATGGCAAACTCACTTATTGTCGGCGGTATCAAGATGGGCATGGAAGTTTCCATTGCCTGCCCCAAGGGTTATGAACCTGATGCCGACATTATGAAGTGGGCATATGAAACAGGAAAATTCACCTGCACTCCAGATATTAAAGAGGCGGCTACCGGTGCAGATGTTCTTTATACAGATGTATGGGCATCTATGGGGCAGGAAGACGAATCCCAGGCGAGAGCAAAAATCTTTAAGGATTATCAGATTAACTCCGAGCTTATGAAGGTTGCAAACGACGGTGCAATGGTACTCCATTGTCTTCCCGCACATCGTGGAGAAGAAATCACCGCTGAGATAATCGAACAGCACGCAGATGAAATTTTTGAAGAGGCGGAAAACAGACTCCACGCACAAAAGGCTGTTATGGTTAAGCTTATGGCTTAAGCCCCACATAATTCGTATTTACAATTTTACTATACTACAATTCAGAAAGGCATGGTTATATGAAAGCATATTTGATTCTGGAAAACGGAAAAGTTTTCTGTGGTGAAAGCTTCGGCGCAGTAACAGAAGAAACCGGCGAAATCGTTTTTTCCACATCTATGGGAAGCTACATTGAAGCTCTTACAGATCCTTGCTACTACGGACAGATTCTTGTTCAGACGTATCCCCTTATCGGTAACTACGGTATGATTTATTCCGATATGGAAAGTGAGAAGGTTCATTTGAAGGGTTACATCGTTCGTGAAATCTGCGATATGCCCTCAAACTTCCGCTGCGAAGGAACACTGGATAATTTCCTCAAGGAACAGGGAATTATGGGTATATGCGGAATCGACACAAGAGAAATCACCAAGATTATCCGTGAAGAGGGTACAATGACCGCACGCATCACTACAAAAGAACCTGACGGTGCAAAGTTTACAGCTTTTGATACAAAGGATGCAGTTTCAATTGTCAGCACCAAGGAAAAATATACAGTGGGTGACGGCGATGCAAAAATTGCTCTCCTTGATTTAGGAAGCACAAAGAGTGCCGTTAAGACACTTGCCGATAAGGGTGCAACAGTTACTGTTCTCCCCTGCAATACAAAAGCGGACGAGCTTCTCTCCTATGATGCGATTTACCTTTCTGACGGTCCCGGAAATCCTGAGGATATGACAGATGAGGTAAATGTTATAAAGGAAGTATTCGGTAAAAAGCCCATCTTTGCAACGGGGCTTGGTCATCAGCTTCTTGCTATGGCAAATGGTGCAAAGATAGAAAAGCTTACCTACGGACACAGAGGTGCAAACCAGCCTGTTAAGCAGATCGAAACAGGGCGTGTTTATATAACAAGCCAGAATCATAGCTATGCAGTAGTAACAGATTCACTTCCTGAAGGTGCAACAGTTACTTACGAAAACCTTAACGACAAGAGTTGTGAGGGTATTGAATACAATGGAAAGAATGCCATTTCAATTCAGTTCCGCCCTATTCCGGGTGACGGACCTAACGAAACAAACTTTCTGTATAACAAATTTTTTGAAATGATTGGAGGAAACAAGAATGCCTAAGAATAAAGACATCAAAAAGGTACTCGTTATCGGTTCCGGACCTATTGTTATCGGTCAGGCTGCAGAGTTCGACTACGCAGGCGCTCAGGCTTGCCGTGTCCTCCGTGATGAGGGCGTTAACATCGTTCTTGTAAACTCTAACCCTGCTACAATTATGACAGACAAGGCTCTTGCAGATGAAATTTATCTTGAGCCTCTTACTGCAGATACAATAAAGAGAATTATTGAAAAGGAAAGACCCGACAGTCTCCTTGCTTCCCTTGGCGGACAGACAGGTCTTACCATCGCAATGCAGCTTGACAAGGAAGGCTACCTTGACAAAATGGGCGTTAAGCTTATCGGTACAAATGCTGAAGCTATTGACCGTGCAGAAGACCGTGAGCTTTTCAAAGAAGCAATGCTCAAAATCGGACAGGGTTGTATCCCATCCGACATTGCTACAACAGTTGATGAATGTCTTAGCATTGCAGAAAAAATTGGCTATCCCGTAATCGTTCGTCCTGCTTTCACACTCGGCGGTGCAGGCGGCGGTGTTGCATACGATGCCGACACACTTGCTAAAATTGCAAACAACGGTCTTACACTCTCCCCCATAACTCAGGTACTTATTGAAAAGTACATCTACGGCTGGAAAGAAGTAGAATTTGAGGTTATGCGCGACCATGCAGGTAATGCAATCACCATCTGCAGCATGGAAAACGTTGACCCCGTTGGTATTCATACAGGTGACAGTATAGTTGTTGCTCCTGCGGCAACTCTTTCAGATAAAGAATATTCAATGCTACGCAAGGCGGCTCTTGATATTATTACAGAGCTTAAGATTGAGGGTGGCTGTAACTGTCAGTTCGCTCTTAACCCCGACAGCTTTGAATATGCAGTAATCGAGGTTAACCCACGTGTTTCACGTTCTTCTGCCCTTGCAAGTAAGGCAACTGGTTACCCCATTGCAAAGGTTACTACAAAGATTGCTCTCGGTTACACACTTGACGAAATCAAAAACGATGTTACAGGCGTAACATACGCTTGCTTCGAGCCTGCAGTTGACTATATGGTAGTTAAGTTCCCCAAATGGCCCTTTGATAAGTTTGTGTATGCTGACAGAAAACTCGGCACACAGATGAAGGCTACCGGTGAGGTTATGTCTATCGGCAACTCCTTTGAATCAGCACTTATGAAGGCTGTAAGAGGTGCAGAGCTTAAGACAGAAACTCTCCAGCACAAGGAAGTTCAGGCTATTGAAGATATTGAAAAGAAGCTTTATGACCTTGACGACCTTAGAATTTTTACAGTTTATGAAGCATTGGTTAGAGGAATTACAATTGACAGAATTAACGAAATCACAAAGATTGACAAGTGGTTCCTTTCCAAGATTAAAAACATTGTTGACTATGAAAAGAGCATCCGCGGAAACCTTACTCCCGAGCTTTATGAAAAGGGTAAAAAGCTTGGTTTTACGGACAAAGCTCTTGAGGAAATCAGCGGTTGCAAGTGCCCCGCACATAAAAACTGTGTTTACAAAATGGTTGATACCTGCGGCGGCGAGTTTAAGGCAAAGACTCCTTATTTCTACTCAACATATGACGAGAACTGCGAAGCAAGAGCAGTTACTACCAATAATAAGAAGGTTATTGTTCTCGGCTCCGGTCCTATAAGAATTGGTCAGGGTATCGAATTTGACTATTCCTCCGTTCATTGTGTATGGGCTCTTAAGGAAATGGGCTATGAGGTTATTATCATTAACAACAACCCCGAAACAGTTTCCACCGACTTTGACACGGCTGACAGGTTGTATTTCGAGCCTCTCACTCCCGAAGACGTAATGAATGTTATTGAGGTTGAAAAACCCGAAGGCGTTGTTGTTGCATTCGGCGGTCAGACGGCAATCAAGCTTGTTAAGTTCCTTGATGAAAACGGAATTAAAATCCTCGGTACATCTGCAAAGAGTATCGATATGGCAGAAGACCGCGAACAGTTCGATGCACTCCTTGAAAAGTTTGGTATCAGAAGACCTAAGGGACTTACTGTTATGACTCGTGATGAAGCACTCAATGCAGCAGAAACCCTTGGTTATCCAGTACTTCTCCGTCCCTCCTATGTAATCGGCGGTCAGAATATGACAATTGCTTACAAGGAAGAGGATGTTGAGCGTTATATGGATATCATTCTTTCACAGAAGATTGATAACCCCGTTCTTGTTGACAAATATATGATGGGTAAAGAGCTTGAAGTTGATGTAATAAGTGACGGAAAAGACGTTCTTATCCCCGGTATCATGGAACACGTTGAGCGTGCCGGTGTTCACAGCGGTGACTCCATTGCGGTATATCCGCCTTTCAATATAACAGATAAGATGCTTGACAAAATTGTAGATTGTTCAATCAAGCTTGCTCTTTCTCTTAAGACACAGGGACTTATTAACATTCAGTATCTCGTTTATGAAAATGAGTTGTATGTAATCGAAGTTAACCCCAGAGCATCAAGAACAGTTCCATATATCAGCAAGGTTACAGGCATTCCTATGGTTGACCTTGCGACACAGGTAATGCAGGGTACTCCCCTCCTTGACCTCGGCTTTGGAAGCGGTCTTTACAAGATGCCCCCGTATTATGCAGTTAAGGTTCCCGTGTTCTCATTCGAGAAGCTTTCAGGTATCAACTCAATATTAGGACCTGAAATGAAGTCCACAGGCGAAGTTCTCGGTATCGGTAAGACTCTTAACGAGGCACTTTACAAGGGACTTGTTTCTGCCGGCTTTAACCTTGAAAGCCGTGGCGGAGTATACATCAGCGTTGACTCCAAGGATAAGTATGACCTTATCGAGCTTGCTAAGAAATTATCTGATGCAGGACTTCAGATCTATGCAGATGAAAAGAATGCAATTATCATTGATTCTCTCGGTATTCCCGTTGAAACAGTTGAGGGCGAAAAAATTTACTCACTCCTTGAAAGTGAAAAGATTGGTTATATCATTCATACCAATTCCGGTCGTCCCAAGGAAATTGAAAAGTTTATCAGACTTCACCGCAGAGCACTGCAGCTCAGCATCGCTTGTCTTACATCTCTTGATACTGCAAATGCGTTGGCAGACATTCTCTTAAGCCGTTTCAACCAGTACAATACAGAGCTTACAGACATTGCAAAGCTTCGTACAGAAAAGCTTAGTATTCCTTTCATCAAGATGGAAGGCACAGGCGATGACTATATATTCATCAATAACTTTGACGGAAGCATTAAATTCCCCGAAGCACTTGCAATTGTATTTAGTGACCGTCACAGAGGTATCGGTGCAGACGGACTTGTTCTTATCGAAAAGTCCGAGGTTGCAGATGCTAAAATGCGTATATTTAACACTGACGGAAGCGAAGGCAGAATGGCTGGTAACTCCATTCGTTGCGTAGGTAAATACCTTTGGGATAACGGCTATGTATCGCACCGCCATATCACAGTTGAAACTGCAAGCGGTGTAAGAAAGCTGACACTTCATCTCTTTGACAAGAAAGTTACAAGCGTAACAGTCCAAATGGGTAATGCACAGTTTAGTCCTGCTGCTATCCCGGTGGATATGCCAGGCGACAAGATTGTAAATGAAACCGTTACAATCGGCGGAAAGAAATATGACATTACTTGTCTTTCAATTGGTAATCCTCATTGTGTTGTCATCTGTGATAATGTATATAACATAGATATTCCCACAATCGGTCCCCGTTTTGAAAACGCACCTATCTTCCCCGAACGTATCAATACAGAATTTGTTAAGATCATTGACAAACGTACAATCAGAATGCGTGTATGGGAACGTGGTAACGGCGAAACACCTGCTTGCGGTACCGGTGCTTGTGCAGCGGCTATTGCAGCAGTTGAAAATGGTTACTGCGAAAAGGATACCGACATCTCTGTAAGAGTTGAGGGTGGCGAGCTTATCGTACGCTACACTGATGAAGGTGTATTCTTAACCGGCGATGCAGAAAAGGTATTCGAAGGCATCTACGAATATTAAAAGTGAGTTGTTAAAAAGTGAATATTAGTGCATAAAATATAGCTTTATGCACTAATATTCAAAAATTTATGAATTTTTATGCAAAAAAGCTTGCATAATTATACATTTAGTGTTATACTGATTTCAATGAAAGAAAGATAACTGAAAAGGAGCTAATTAAAATGGACAAAAAAGATATTAAAAAAGTAGTTCTCGCCTATTCCGGCGGACTTGACACATCAATTATTATTCCGTGGCTTAAGGAAAACTACAACAACTGTGAAGTTATTGCAGTTGCCGGTAATGTAGGTCAGAACGACGAGCTTGAAGGTCTTGAGGAAAAGGCTATAAAGACAGGTGCTTCAAAGCTTTATGTACTTGACCTTACTGAAGAATATGTAGATGATTTCATCATCCCCACAATGAAGGCAGGTGCAGTATACGAGGAATATCTTCTCGGTACAAGCCATGCACGTCCCTGTATTGCAAAAGGTCTTGCTGAAATTGCAATTAAGGAAAATGCAGATGCAGTATGCCATGGTTGCACAGGAAAGGGTAATGACCAGGTTCGTTTCGAGCTTGCTCTTAAGCACTTCCTTCCCGGAATGCCCATTATCGCACCATGGAGAATCTGGGATATCAAATCCCGTGAAGAGGAAATCGAATATGCAGAAGCACACAATGTTCCTCTTAAGATAAACCGTGAAACAAACTACTCAAAGGATAAGAACCTCTGGCACCTCAGCCACGAAGGTCTTGACCTTGAAGATACAGGTAATGAGCCTCAGTACGAGAAGCCCGGTTTCCTTGAAATGGGCGTATCTCCCATTATGGCTCCCGACGAACCCACATATATTACACTTGACTTTGAAAAGGGTATCCCCGTAGCTTTCAATGATAAGAAGATGAGTGCAAAGGAAATTATCCTTGCCCTTAACGAAGTTGGCGGAAAGAACGGTATCGGTCTTTTGGACATCGTTGAAAACCGTCTTGTAGGTATGAAGTGCCGTGGCGTATATGAAACTCCCGGTGGTGCAATCCTTTACAAGGCTCACAGCGTACTTGAGTCAATCTGTCTTGACAAGATGACTCTTCACGAAAAGCAGAAGCTTTCTATCACCTTTGCAGAGCTTGTTTACAATGGTCAGTGGTTTACACCTCTTCGTGAGGCACTCAGTGCATTCGTTGACAAGACTCAGGAAAAGGTTACAGGTAAAGTAAGACTTAAGCTTTACAAGGGCAATATGATTAACGCAGGTGTATGGAGCGATTACTCTCTCTACTCCGAGGAAATCGCAACATTTGGTGAAAGCGACTACAACCAACAGGATGCTGAAGGCTTCATAAACCTCTTTGGTCTTCCTGTTACTGTACAGGCAATGGTTGATGCTCAGAATAAGAATAAATAATTCTTTGAAAAACTAAAATTTGTGGCTGGTGGCAGT
This sequence comes from Clostridia bacterium, assembly GCA_045615265.1. GTDB lineage: Bacteria > Bacillota > Clostridia > UMGS1883 > UMGS1883 > UMGS1883. The sequence continues at coordinate 28,286 of JAZLEL010000107.1, forward strand.
GTCACCAGCCTAATACTTTAAAGTAGGTGTTTTAATGGATAAGATGTGGGCAGGGCGTTTTTCCAAGGCGCTCGATAAGGAAGCTGATGATTTTAACTCTTCCATACATTTTGACTGCAAGATGTACAAGCAGGATATAAAAGGCTCTATTGCACACGCAACAATGCTTGCAGCGTGTAATATAATATCACAGAGCGACTGCGACACAATTATAAAAGGACTTGAGGAAATTCTTTCTGACCTTAACGAAGGAAAGCTTCAGTTCGATTTCGATGCGGAAGATATTCATATGTTTGTTGAGGCGGAGCTTACAAAGCGTGTTGGCGATATAGGTAAACGTCTTCACACAGCCCGTAGCCGTAATGACCAGGTAGCTCTTGATATCCGCCTTTTTATGCGTGATGAAGCACAGGAAATCATTGCTCTTATAAAGAAGTTTCTCAGTGCGATACTGGTACAGGCTGAAGCAAATAAGGAAACAATACTTCCAGGTTATACACACCTTCAGCGTGCACAACCGATTATGTTTGCACATCATCTGTGTGCTTATGCAATGATGTTTATCCGTGATATGGGTAGAATTGAAGATGCCGTAAAGAGAATGAACTTCTCCCCCCTTGGCTCTTGTGCATTGGCAGGTACAACCTATGAAACTGACCGTGATATGACAGCAAAGCTTTTAGGCTTTGACGGAATTACGCTTAACAGTATTGATGGAGTTTCCGACCGTGACTTCTGTGTTGAGCTTATGAGTTCATTTGCCCTTATTATGACACATCTTTCCCGATTTGCTGAGGAAGTAATTCTGTGGTCATCCTGGGAATTTAAGTTCGTTGAGCTTGACGATTCTTACACAACAGGATCTTCCATTATGCCGCAGAAGAAAAACCCCGATATGGCGGAGCTTGTCAGAGGTAAAACAGGCAGAGTTTATGGCGATTTAATGGCAATGCTTACAATTCTTAAGGGCATTCCCCTTGCATACAACAAGGATATGCAGGAGGATAAGGAAGCAATTTTTGACAGCGGTGAAACCGTTAAAAAGTGCCTGAGCGTATTTGCACCAATGATTGAAACAATGTCAGTAAGAAAGGATAAAATGTACGCCGCTGCAGGCGAAGGCTTCATCAATGCGACAGACCTTGCAGATTACCTTGTTAAGAAGGGTCAGCCTTTCCGCAGTGCGTATAAAACAGTAGGTCAGATTGTAGGAAAGTGTGTTGCCGAGGGCAAGACACTTGAAACACTTACTCTCCCCGAATATAAAGAATTTGACAATCTCTTTGAGGAAGATCTGTACGGCGAAATAGACCTTAAAAACTGTGCCGAAAAGAGAATCTCTGCAGGTGGTACATCAGTAGCATCAATTGAAACACAAATTGAGTATATAAAAAAGTTTATATAAAGAAAAGTCAGGTTCAAATGAACCTGACTTTTTTATTTACCTGCTATTCTCTTTATTTTCCTTACTGCACGTTTTACAAAGCTGATTATACGCCTTTTAGGGAGGGTTTTCACGGCAACAACACCATACTTAAGAAACTCCCTATCGTGGCGATCGATATATTTATCGCCCTGATAAAAGCCCTCAAGCATACCTACGATATCACATTCCCTAATATCTTTTTCTAAATTTGCACGATTGTCACCGCAAATAATATAACCGTTTTTTGTCACTTTAACAATGCGATGCATTGTATAATGATCGAGCCTTCTATATACGGGTACATCATACTTTTTTAGGGGGAACCTTGGAGGAACTATTACAACCTTGTCCCTGCCCTCTACAAGCATAGGATTCATACTGTCCCCTTTTGTAGCCGTTACATATATTCCGTTTTGTTTTAAGCTTTCTTCCAAACCTATCATTTAATCCAGCTCCAATAAATTTTTCGCATTGGTATAGAATATCTTTTCCTTTTCCTCTTCAGTAAGGTCAAGTGCTTCTATCTTGTCCGCTTCTTTCTTTAAAGAAACGGCAGGGTAATCTGAGCCGAAAAGCACCCTGTCTGCACCGTGTGCACGAATCATCTCGACCATTTTTTCTGGAGTTACCTCCCACATTGTGCTGGAGGTGTCAAACCAAACATTTTTACCGACAAGGCTTTTCGCTTCGTTATCCCACACGCTGTAACCGCCCATATGTGCCGCTACAAATTTATGTTCGGGGAACTTTTCAAGGACTCTGGAAAGCCTTTCGGGATTTGAGAAATCGAGGTTTTTGTCACCCACGTGCAAAACTATGGGATAATCCTGACCAATTTCCTCATACATCAAAAGTGCCTTATCATCGTCAATATTAAAAGCCTGAAAATCGGGGTGGAATTTAAAGCCACGAAGTCCGTGATTTTTTATACGCTGAATTTCTCCCTTTACATCTTCAAAATCGGGATGTACAGAACCGAATACTATAAATCTGTCGTCCCTTAAATCAAAGAGGAAGTTGTTATTTATAACAACCTGAGTGGGTTTTGTAGGAGTAGAAAATATCACTGCCTTATAAAAGAGCGACTTATCCATCTCTTCTTTCATATCAGTAAATGTTCCTAAGCATTCCCATGGCATACCATAATGCTCTTCAAGGTTTGCAATGGCAAGATGTGCAATCTTAGGGTTAAATATATGTGCGTGAAAGTCAATTATCTTTCTCATTTTAAAACTTCTTTCTAAAAATATTGTTGCAGTGAAATTCACTGCAACAATAAAATCTGTCTAATCAGCCTGGAGGCCAAGCTAAAGAACGTCCGCCAAGCATATGGAAATGAAGGTGACCAACTGTCTGTCCGCCATCCTGACCGCAGTTATTTACGATACGATAACCACCGTCTGCGATGCCTTCTTCCTTTGCAATTTTTGCCGCAACTGCAAAGATATGACCCACTATGGATGCGTTTTCCTCAGTAAGTTCATTTGCAGATGCAATATGCACTTTAGGAATTATCAATATATGCACAGGTGCCTGAGGCTCAATATCACGAAATGCGTATACCTTATCGTCCTCATACACCTTTGCAGAGGGAATATCCCCTGCTATAATTTTACAAAATAAGCAATCCATATTACAAAAGCTCCTCTACCTTATTAAGTGCTTCGGCAATCTTACTTGCATCCTTACCGCCGCCCTGAGCACTGTCGGGCTTACCGCCGCCGCTGCCGCCTGCAATAGCGGTAATTTCCTTAATAATCTTTCCGCAGTGTACGCCTGCCTTAACCGCATCAGAACTTGCCATTGCAACAAAGGAAATCTTTCCTTCTGTTTCTGCACCGAATACGCAAACGCTCATAGGAGTCTTTTCCTTAATTGCGTCACCTGTCTTACGGAGAGAGTCAACTGTTGTACCGTCAAGCTGTGCAACGATAAGTGTTATATCGCCAATTCTCTTAGCATTTGACATAATGTCGTTAGCCTTGGCATTAGCCATCTGGGAAGCAACCTGCTCAAGCTTCTTCTGCTGCTCACGGTTTTCACTTACAACAGCTTCTGCACGGTGAACAAGCTCACCCTCGGTGGTCTTAAGAGCCGCTGCGGTATTTGTAATGATTTCATTCTTTTCTTCAATATAACGAAGAACGCCCTCGCCTGTTACGGCTTCAATTCTTCTTACGCCTGCTGCAACACCGCTTTCAGAAAGAATCTTGCAAAGACCTGCCTGAGCAGTGTTTGAAAGATGGCAACCGCCGCAAAGCTCGATTGAATATCCGCCCATATTAACTACACGTACTGTATCGCCGTACTTCTCGCCGAAGAGTGCCATTGCACCCTCAGCCTTAGCATCAGCAATCGCCATATTCTTGATTATTACGGGGTATGCTGCAAGGATTGCCGCATTAACCTTGTTTTCAACTTCCTGAAGCTGCTCTTTTGTAACCGCTTCAAAATGGGTAAAGTCGAAACGGAGTCTATTTTCATCAACGTAGCTACCTGCCTGCTCGATGTGGTTTCCGAGAACTTCACGAAGTGCCTTCTGCAAAAGGTGTGCAGCACTGTGATTACGGGTAATAGCAATTCTCCTCTTGGTATCGATAGAAACTGTAACCTTATCACCCTTGGAAGCGGTACCCTCAAGAACTGTTACATGGTGCAAAATCTTACCATCGCCAAGCTTCTTAGCATCGGTAACTTCCATCTTGAAGCCTTCGCCCTCGATTACACCATTATCACCTACCTGTCCGCCGCTTTCGCCGTATGCAACGGTTTTGTCGAGAATTATAACTGCATTCTCGCCGTCGGATACAGAATCTGCAACCTGACCGTCTTTAACGATTACTGTTATATTTGCATCACAGCTATCATTTTCATAGCCGATAAATTCTGTTGTAATTTCCTTGCCGAGTGTCTGGTAGATGTCCTCGCTCCAAGCGACTTCATCACCGACTTTTCTTCCTTCTCTTGAACGTTTCTTCTGTTCAAGAAGAAGCTTATTGAATTCTTCTCTGTCAACCTCAAGACCCTTTTCCTGAAGAATTTCTTCTGTAAGGTCAATGGGGAAACCATATGTGTCGTTAAGAATGAATGCATCGTCACCGGAGAGAATCTTTCCGCCACTCTCTTCAAGGTCAGCAATTTTTTCTTCAAGAATTGAAAGACCGCGGTCAATTGTCTGTGCAAAGCTTTCTTCTTCTCTCTTTATAACCTTCTTGATATAGTCCTGCTTTTCTTCAAGCTGAGGATATGCACCCTTAGACTCTCTTACAACTGTATCAACAATATCGGAAAGGAACATACCCTTTATACCGAGGAGTCTTCCGTGACGAGCGGCACGGCGGAGAAGTCTTCTAAGAACGTAACCACGTCCCTCGTTGGAAGGTAGTACACTGTCACAGGTCATAAAGGTTGTACTTCTGATATGGTCTGTGATAACACGGAGAGAAACGTCTGTCTTTTCATTGTCACCGTAGTTAACATTTGCAACCTTACTGATTTCAAGCATAATATTGCGGATTGTATCAACCTCAAAAAGGTTATTTACATCCTGCATAATAACAGCCATTCTTTCAAGTCCCATACCTGTATCGATATTGGGATTTGCAAGACGATTGTAGTTGCCTTCTTCATCCTTGTCAAACTGTGTGAATACAAGGTTCCAGAATTCCACAAATCTGTCACATTCGCAGCCTACCTTGCAATCAGGGCTTCCGCAGCCATACTTTTCTCCACGGTCAAAATAAAGCTCGCTGCAAGGGCCGCACGGACCTTGTCCGATTTCCCAGAAGTTATCCTCTTTACCCATTCTGGAAATATGAGAGGGGTCTACGCCAACTTCCTTTGTCCAGATTTCGATAGCTTCATCGTCATCTTCGTAAACAGTTACATACACTCTGTCCTCAGGAAGTCCCAAATCCTTCGTAACAAATTCCCAAGCCCATGCCGTAGCCTCGTGCTTGAAGTAATCGCCAAAGGAGAAGTTACCGAGCATTTCAAAGAACGTACCGTGACGTGCAGTTATACCTACACGCTCAATATCAGGTGTACGGATACATTTCTGGCAAGTAGTAACACGTTTTCTTGGAGGAATCTCCTTGCCTGTGAAATAAGGCTTAAGAGGCGCCATACCTGCATTTATAAGAAGGAGACTGTTGTCATTCTGCGGAACAAGCGGAAATGACGGCAGTCTTAAATGTCCTTTACTTTCAAAGAATTTTAAATATCTTTCTCGTATTTCGTTGAGTCCAAGTTTTTCCATTTGCAAACACTCCTTTACAGAATAACATTATACCTTTTTTTGTCATTATTGTCAACCGATTTGACCTTATTTTCGGGGATTTCGGCAAACAATACGGCAGTAGAGAAAAAAACAGTAGATTTTTCCATCCTAATATGCTAGAATAGATATAATAGTATGTTTATAGGAGGTTTCTGTATGTCCGTTCTTGAAGCACTTATATTAGGACTCATTCAAGGGGTCAGCGAGTTTCTGCCGATTTCCTCATCTGGACATCTGTCAATCGCAGGTACACTAATGGGTATGAATCCTGAGTCAGAAAATTTACTCTCATTCAATATACTTTTGCACGTGGCGACACTTGCTGCTGTATTTATCGTTTACAGAAACGATATATGGGAAATGATAAAGGCGTTTTTCGGTATGTGTAAAGACCTTTTTACCGGCAAAGGCTTACGTCTTAAGGAATTTTTATACCGCAGACTTATAGTAATGCTGGTTGTTGCGACACTTCCTGCTGTTGTGGCAGCACTTTTCCTCGGAGATATTATTGAAAATCCGCAGTTATGGCAAATTGGTACTTTCCTTATAATTACTGCCATTTTACTCTTTCTTAGCGAAAGGCTTGCCGGCGGAGGAATAAACCTTGAAAATATGTCCGTAAAGCGTGCATTATGTGTAGGATGTTTTCAGGGACTTGGAACACTTCCCGGAATCAGCCGCAGCGGAAGCACCATCGTGGGAGGACTTTTCTGTAATCTTGACAAGGCTTCTGCCGTAAGATTTTCATTCTTAATGTCAATCCCAGCGATTATGGGGGCATTGGTGCTGGATATTAAAGATATGATTTCTGCACAGTCACAAGCGCTTTCCCTCCTCCCCGTTTCGGTGGGTATGATTACGGCGGCAATCAGCGGATATTTTTCAATAAAGTTTTTACTTAAGCTGGTTGAAAAAAGCAAACTCAGCTATTTTTCAATATACTGCATTGTTGCAGGTATTTTCTCAATAATACTTAATTTCACTATATAAAAGGTTGCTGAAGAAAATGAAAAAAACAACTACAAAGAAAACTTCTAATTCAAAGAAGGGTCTTTCACCTTCGGGCAAAAAGCTCACCTCGAGAAAACCTTCGGGGCAGTCCTCCTCAAAAACAACGCAGAAGCGTTCAACTAAGGCATCTTCCGTTTCAAAATACCCATCAAAGGAACTGCATCTTATATATTTGTCAGTTGCTACTGTGGTTTTTATTCTCTCCTATTATTTCAACGCATTCGGAATTGTGGGAGAATTTCTTAAGGTAATAGGGAGATTCTTTTTTGGCAGTATGTGTTTTGCAATCCCTGCAGTTCTTCTTATTATCACAATACACGTTTTCATCAAGGGAGGTCTTTCCCCTCACAAGCATCGTTATGTTTTTTCTTCAATCGGTATAATGTGTATCGGCGGACTTCATACACTTTACTGTGCATCTGCTAATCCTGACTTTTTCTCTGGCAGCTTTATTAATATATGCAGTTCAGTTCTTGATACCAGCACATATTATAAATCAGGCGGAGCTATCGGTGCTTTGTTATCGCTTCCGCTTCGTTCTTTGGTTTCAAGTGTGGGCGCTGCGATAATACTTATTACTATGGTATTAATCTGCTTTGTGATTACAACCGGTAAACAGCCTCTTATAAAGCTCGCAGGTTTTATCTCCTCCTCCCTTTCTGATTTCATAAAAAGCATCAAAGACGAAAAGGATGCAGAAGATGAAAAGGGCGATGGCATAAAAATCACAGGCGTAACTGAAGATGGCGAAACCCCCAGAGTAAAAACACGTAAGAGAGCTGCTGCACACGAAGATAATGAAGATATTAAAGATTCTTCATCGGCTCAGACGGAATTTAAAATTAATCTCTATGATGATAAAAAAGATAAATCCGATGATATTGCCGAAACAAAAGAGGTTGTAATTCCCGATGATATAAAGAAGATGGCAATGGAAGAATCGGGCGGTGTTGAACAGGAAAAAGAGGATACATCCCCGATAGAGGTTGACGATGATGAAATTGAAACTGATTATATAGAATATACCTTCCCGCCCGTAGATTTGCTTATGAAAGCAAAAACACCCTCAGGCTCGCAGGACAAGCCTGAAGACCTCAGGACGCAGGCGAAAAAGCTTGTCGACACACTTCAAAGCTTTGGTGTTGAGGCAAAGGTTCTTGAAGTAAGTAAGGGACCCTCTGTTACAAGGTTTGAACTTCAGCCTTCAGCAGGTGTTAAGGTCAGCAAAATTGTAAATCTTGCTGATGATATAGCACTAAACCTTGCAGCCTTTGGTGTGAGAATTGAAGCACCTATTCCCGGAAAAGCAGCAGTAGGCATTGAAATTCCCAACAAGAGCACCTCTATGGTGGCACTTCGTGACGTAATAGACAGCGATCAATTTCGCAGTTTTGACTCAAAAACAGCTTTCGCAATGGGTAAGGATATATCAGGACAACCTGTTATCAGCGATATTTCAAAAATGCCCCATATGCTTATAGCAGGTGCGACCGGTAGCGGTAAGAGTGTATGTATAAATTCACTTATTACCAGTATTCTTTACAAAGCAGACCCAAACGAGGTTAAGCTTATCCTTATCGACCCCAAGGTAGTTGAGCTTGGTGTGTATAATGGTATTCCCCACCTTTTAATCCCTGTTGTAACAGACCCAAGACGTGCTGCAGGTGCACTTAACTGGGCAGTACAGGAAATGGTTAAGCGTTACAGTATGTTTGCCACTGCAAATGTCCGTGATATCAAAGGCTATAATGAATACGCTTCAATGAGCGGAGAACGTCAGCTTGAACAAATTATTATTGTAATTGACGAATTGGCTGACCTTATGATGGTTTCACCGCACGAAGTTGAAGACTCTATATGCCGACTTGCACAGATGGCAAGAGCTGCGGGAATGCATCTTGTAATTGCTACCCAGCGTCCATCCGTTGATGTTATCACAGGTCTTATTAAGGCAAATGTTCCCAGCCGAATAGCCTTTTCCGTATCCAGCCAGATTGACAGCCGTACAATTTTGGATATGGGCGGTGCAGAAAAGCTCCTCGGCAAGGGTGATATGCTCTTCCTTCCCATGGGCGCAAGTAAGCCTAAAAGACTTCAGGGTGCATTTGTATCAGATAAGGAAATCGAAAGAATTGTTGAATTTGTCAAGGCAGATTCCTCTGCACATTATAGCGAGGATATAATTGAACATATTGAAAACAGCACCGAGGACCATTCCTCCGGCGATGATTCCGATGCAGATGATCTTCTTCCTCAGGCTATCGAAATAGTTGTGGAAATAGGTCAGGCAAGTGCATCTCTTCTCCAGAGAAAGCTTAAGGTTGGTTACTCCCGTGCAGGAAGACTTATAGACCAGCTTGAAGAACGAGGAATAATCGGTCCGCACGAAGGGAGTAAACCACGAAAGGTTTTAATGAGCAGAAGTGAATTTCAGGAAATGATGGTAAATAATTTAGAAGAATAAAAAGGTTCCAAAAAAATCCATTTCACAGATTTTTTGGTGATTTTCGACAAAAAAAGTGCATTAAATTGTCCTTAGTTGAGCAATTTAACGCACTTTTTACTTGACAATTAGAATTTTGAGTGTTATAGTTATATGTAATGGGGGAGTTATATGGACAAGATATCGAAGGAAAACTTCACCTCATTCAGTGATGAAGAATTGGTTATTCTGGCACAGCAAGGTGACGACAAGGCACTTGACTATTTAATAAGCAAATACTTTGTCTATGTGCGTAGCAAATCTCTTTCTTATTATATTGTCGGCGCTGATAGAGATGACATAATTCAGGAGGGTATGATTGGTCTGTTCAAGGCAGTCAGGGACTTCAGCAGTGAGCGTGGTGTGTCGTTCAAAACATTTGCAGATGTTTGCGTCACCAGACAAATAATCACCGCAGTCAAGAATGCCAGCAGACAGAAGCATGCACCTCTTAATTTTTATGTTTCTTTAAATAAATCTGTATCCGATGATGAAGATGATTCTACTCTGGCTGATATTATTGGTCATACGGGGGATCTTAATCCCGAGGAAATTCTTATAAAGAAAGAAAAAGCAGATATCCTAGGAAGTGAAATGAACCGCCTTCTTTCGCAGTTTGAGCTTCTTGTGCTTTCCTTATATCTGCAAGGCAACAGCTATTCAGATATAGGAAAAATAATCGGCAAGAATCCCAAATCAGTAGATAATGCGTTACAACGCATAAAGAAGAAGTTTGAAAAAATTTCTTCGGATTAAAATGCTATATGCCCTAAACGGCGTGATAACCGCAAGGGGTAAAAAATATTTTTATAGGTAAAAGTAAGGAGATTAAACAATGTACGAAGACAAGACTTTAGTCTGCAAGGATTGCGGACAGGAATTCGTGTTCACAGCCGGCGAGCAGGAATTCTATGCTGAAAAGGGCTTCCAGAATGAGCCTCAGAGATGTAAGGAATGCAGAGCTGCAAAGAAAGCATCTCTCAGAGAAAACAGAGAAATGTATACTGCTGTTTGTGCTGAGTGCGGTGGCGAAGCAAAGGTTCCTTTCGTTCCCAAGAACGACAGACCTGTTTACTGTAGCGAGTGCTTTGCAAAGAACAAATAATCTCCTTATAACCAGAGAAGATTACAACAAAAAGGTTGTTGCTGTTGCAACAACCTTTTTTTGTTGTGTCTTTATTTTATTTTCAGCATACGCATTGCATTGAGAACTGCTATTATCATTACGCCTACATCGGAAAATATTGCGGCATACATATTATCAAAGCCTGCCATACTCAGTATCATTACCCCAAATTTCACTATAAGAGATAGAGTGATATTCTGACAGACAATTCGCATTGTTTTTTTGGAAAGTTTCACGGCTTCGGCAATCATCAGAAGGTTGTCATTCATAATAACAACATCCGCTGCTTCTATCGCCGCATCACTTCCCAATGCACCCATAGCTATACCGATATCGGCACATGAAAGCACAGGGGCGTCATTTATACCATCACCTGCAAAGGCTACCTTTCCTGCCCCATCTTCCCTTAGGGATAAAACAAGCTCCACCTTATCCTGCGGGAGAAGTCTTGAATATACTTCATCTATGCCTACAACCTTAGCCACGCTTTCCGCAGTGTATTCATTATCCCCTGTAAGAAGCAGGTTGCGGTTTATACCGCTCTTTTTAAGCAGTGCTACTGCATCTTTTGCCTCGGGTTTCACATTGTCAGAAAGAAGAATATACCCCATATACTCCCCGTTCTTAGCTACGTGAACAAGCGTGCCATCTTCAGAGGTTTCTGTTATTTCAATCGAATTATTTTTCATCAACAGGCAGTTTCCCACAAGCACACTTTCTCCGTCAATCTGAGCCTTAATCCCACTTCCCGAAAGATTTACCGTGTTTTCTACTCTATCAGTGTCAAGCTCTTTTTTATATCCATCTATTATGGAAAGTGCTATGGGGTGTTTTGACTGACTTTCAGCTAATGCTGCAATTTCTAAAAGCTTTTCCTCTGTTATGTTTTCAGGACATACTTTTTCCACAGAAAAACCGCCATGGGTAAGTGTTCCTGTCTTATCAAAAGCCATTTTCTGAACCTTTGACAGTGTTTCCAAATGGCTTGAACCTTTTATAAGTATGCCCCTTTTTGATGCGGCACCAATTGCACTGAAAAATGTCAGCGGAACTGAAATAACCAGTGCACACGGGCACGAAACCACAAGGAAAACCAATGCACGTCTTACCCATACTGCAAGCGGCTGACTGAATAGCAAAGGTGGCAAAAATGCGGTCAATAGCGCTAGCCCAAGCACGCACGGGGTATATTTGCGTGAAAACTTTGTAATAAACTTTTCCGAGTGTGATTTGTGTGCAGAGGAGGTTTCTACCAGCTTGAGAATTTTTGCTACCGTACTTTCTTCATAAGTTCCGCTTACACGTATCCTTACAGGGCTTTTCAGATTAATCATTCCGCTGATTGCCCTGTCCCCCTCAAAGGAGGGTACCGACACGCTTTCCCCTGTGAGAGATGATGCGTCAAAGCTTGTATTTCCCTTTTCAATTATTCCGTCAAGTGCAACCTTTTCCCCAGGCAGCACCAGAATAATCTCATCCTTCTCCACTTTTTCAGGGGGAAGCTTTATTTCCTGACCATCACGGATAACAGTTGCAAAGTCGGGCTTAAGCTTCATCAGCTCTTTTATGGACCTGCGGCTCTTGCCCACTGCAACCGCTTGAAACAACTCTCCAAGCTGATAAAGCAGCATAACCATAGCTGCCTCCGGAAATTCTTCCATCATCACAGCACCCACAGTTGCAAGGCTCATTAAAAATTCTTCATCAAATATTTGTCCCGACAATATTTTTCTGCCGGCGGATAAAAGCACATCGTAACCTACAATAAGGTATGCCAGCATTTGAAAAACGACCTGTATTACATCTATTTTAAAGAACAGAAAAGATGTGGCAAAAACTACTGCCGAAATTATTATTCTTATTAATCTCTTTTTTTGACGCTTGCTCATTTTATGCCTCTGTAATTTCAAAATCTCTTTCGGTTTTTCTTCCTGCCTTAACAATTTCCTTTTCAAGGCGGAGAAAATTATCCTCATCAGCCTCAACCATAAGGGTCTGCATTATAAAGTTAAGCTGTGCACTCTTAACACCGTCAATCTTCTTTATGGCATCTTCTATCTTTCCTGCACATACTGCACAATCAATTTCCGAAACCTCATATTTTTTTATCATATTAATCATCCTCGTATAATAAATGTAGTAGTTTTTAGAGTTCCTCTCCAAGAACTATGATATAATTGTTTAGATGCTGTGGATTGGTTAATCATCCTACCACTTGATGGTTCAAGAAAGGCTCCAACCACAGTCTCTTTGCAGT
>JAZLEL010000108.1:0-2182 GCA_045615265.1 Clostridia bacterium
GAAGAAGCAGGAGATTTTTTCGAAAATGTTATCTGCATTTTCTTTTTCGGGATCAAAATGTTTTTCTGAAGAGGCAGGCGATGCAGTAAATTCAATAGAATCCAAGCTGATATTACCGTCTGTGCCCTCGGGAGAAGTAAAGCAGAATTTAATTTCCTTTATCTCTTTGAGCTTTTCGTTTCCGTAACCTATACCGCAGTCGTTACCTCTGAAATAAAGTCTGTTAAGGTCAAGGGTTACGGTATGCCACTGATTGTCGGCAGGGATTACCGCGAAATTCCCTTTTGTTTCGGCAACAGCAGCAGAATACCATATGAAAGAATTTTTATATAGCTTCAAGCTATCAAAAGTTATGTCTTCTGCGCCGTTATTGCGAACAGAAAAGGTTATAGTACCATAAGTGCTGTAATCCGTATCAACATCCTTGAAGCTGAAAACCTTATTTTTTTCATTTGCATTTTCAAATGTAAGAACAGGCTTAACACAAAATTCGGAAGCAGCGCCTTTTATATCAATGAAGCCATCTCTATTGAATTCAATTCCTGCATTCTCTGCATCCCAGGTGGGATAGTAATCTGTATATGTATCGTCCTCATTGTGCCAAACCGTTTCGCTCTCGCACTCTGCCCAAGGCTTCTCAACCCAATAATGCGTACCGATAGCTTTATCTGTAACAAAGGGGCAGACAGGGAAAAGCACCTTACCGTTTAATGAGGAGTAAAGATTGGCATTACCATTAGTTAAGTAGTAGGCATAGGTTGTGGATTTCGGTTCTTTAACAGAATCGCTCCAAACCCTTACGGTGTCTTTGTCAATTATTTCCGCATTTGCCTTAACATAAATACCGTCTGCACCGCATATTGCAAAGCCTTCCAAAACTTCACCGTCTGAAATGAGATTGTCACCGATGTTTTCGAAAGTTACATAGATGCTACTATCTTTAATTTCTGTTTTCTTTGGTGTAGCAATAGTATATGTATCACTTTTTTCGTAAACAAGCCCCAATGCGGCTGCAGTCATTCTTTCGCCGACCTCTTTCTTGCTTTCGGGGTGAATATAGCCAACTTCCTTAATGTATGTTATCGGAATATCATAAACAGAAACTACCGCACGGGAGTCTTTTTCCTGTTTCTGCATTTCGGTAAAGGCGATGTTTCTGTTAAGGAAATAATTGTTATCACCATAATTATATGAAACAAGTTGAGTATATACAATGGGCAATAATCCGTTTTTGTAAGAGAAAAGCTCCGTATAGGATTTTTGCAAAAGAGAAAAGGCGGCTGCATAGTTCTCATCAGTTAAGCCGAACATTAAATCGGTTTCACCCTGATACCAAACCATACCTGATAATCTGAAATGTTTAAGTGCTTCAATTCTCAGATTATAGTTTACGGTCATATCGTGATAAAGGCTACGGTTATCATCAAGCCATTTATCCTTTTCGATGTATCTTTCACGGGCTATAAGGTCATCTTTTACCTTTTTGTCAGAGTCAATTGCTTCTCTTGAAAGCCAGGAGGCAATAGATGTGCCACCCAAAGAAATATTGAGAACACCGACGGGCATATCAATTTCTTTTTGGAGCTTATCGGCAAAGAAATATGCTACCGCACTCATACCGTAAATTTCTTCGCTTTCACCGGTAATCCATTTGGAATCGGGAATATCTTTAAGGGGTGATGACGGAATTTCTTTAGTTCCGTCAAGCTCTTGATAAATAGGAGTAATAAGCACTCTGAGATTTTTGGAGAGTGGCTTTTTTTCTTCCATCCATTTTCTTCCGATTTTTGCTTGACCTAAGGGGTATTGCATATTGCTTTGCCCTGAAGCCAACCACAATTCACCGAAAACAACATTTTTCAATGTCGCAAATTTCTTGCCGTCTTCCTTTACAATAATAGTGTATTCTTCATAACTGCCTTCGGGAGCAGTAAAAGAAATTTCAAAATTGCCGGTTTTATCGACCTTTTCGGAAGCTTTTGTAACAACTTCTTTTTTACTGTTGATAAGTTCAGCAGATATTTCTTTTTTTTCAGTGCTCGTACCTGCAATAACAACCTCTTCTTTTTGTTTAAAGAGCATATTATCTGTATAAAAACTGAGAAGGTGCGGTGGTATTTGCGGTGCTGTTGCAAATGCAGGGGTAACACAAAGTGCAGTTAAAATCATAGCGAGTAAAATT
>JAZLEL010000109.1:0-6030 GCA_045615265.1 Clostridia bacterium
AAATGCACAGATGTATGCAAGCAGCCGCCGTGCCGCACGTGACGCATTAAACGGATGGGACCCCACAGGCGGAGCGATTTATTATTATAACCCCAAAACTGCAACAAATCAGTGGATAAGAACAAGGGAAGTCGTGTGTACTATTGGTCGCCACGTCTTCTGCAACTAAATTCGATGTCTGAAAAGCGGCACCGACCGCAAAACACCCTATTTGTTTTGGTATATGCTTTTATTAAGCTTATTGACATTATATCTTTTATTGTTTGCGGAAAGGAGTCCAGAAGGACTCCTTTTTTAATATACGTTTTGCTATCCACGAACTTCGCCTCTCGCTGTACCTTTGTACAGCTTCGGGTAACCCACGGCAAGCCGTGGCTCAGTTCGTGAATTCTGCACTGCTTTTGAGCCATCTTACCGCCCCTTAGCAACCCCCTATATTTGACAAAAAAACACCACATATGATAAAATAACTGTGGTGAATTGAAATGTACTATGTTTATTTGATGAGGTGCAGCGATAATTCCCTCTACTGCGGAATTACTACCGACCTTTACCGCCGTTTTGCGGAACATACAAATAAGGAAAATCCAAAGGGTGCGAAATACACCCATTCAAGAAAGGTTATTTCCATTGCTGCTGCGTGGCAAACGGAAAAAGGAAGAGGCGAGGCATCAAAGCTTGAGGCAAGCCTTAAAAAGCTTTCTAAGGATAAAAAAGAATTCCTTTGTAAAACCCCCGAAAAATTGTATGATTTTTATAAGGGGGATGAGGTTTTCATAGCGGTGAATACGAAAGAGTAGGTGATAGATTATGAAAGAGATTTTGTCCAGACGTTTAAAGGAGCTTCGAAGGGAAAAAGGGTACACCCAAAACCAAGTTGCAATATATTGTGATATTACGGAAAAAACATATCAGAATTATGAGCTGATGACCCGTGAACCAAAAATTGAAATTCTAATAAGAATAGCAGATTTGTTTGATACAACTATCGATTATCTGGTAGGAAGAACGAATACAAAATAAAAGGATGTAAAGCATTAGGTTTTACATCCTTTTCGTTTATTTTTCTATAACATTTCTGTATCCGCCGTCACCATAGTTCAGGCAACGGTTTACCCTTGAAATAGTGGTGGTAGACGCCCCCGTTGCTGCTACAATTTCGTTAAAGGTAGAGCCGCAGAGAAGCATCTTCGCAACCTCAAGCCGCTGAGCCATGGTTTCAAGCTCCTTTATCGTGCAAAGGTCCTCGAAAAATATTTTGCACTCCTCCTCGTTTTCGAGAGAGAGTATTGCTTTATATAATTCTTTAAAATCATTGGATTTAGTCATATTTATCAATCCCTTTAATTTTCAATTAGTTTATTGAGGAAATGCTTTGTTTTTTCATTTTTCGGATTGTCGAGAACTTCCTCAGGAGTGCCGTCCTCTAAAACAACGCCGTCAGCCATAAAAATAATGCGGTCTGCCACATTACGTGCAAATTCTATTTCGTGTGTTACGATAACCATTGTCACGTCCTTAGTTGCAAGGTCACGTATTACACGGAGAATTTCGCCGGTAAGCTCGGGGTCCAAGGCACTTGTAGGCTCGTCAAAAAACAAAACCTTGGGATTAAGTGCCAAAGCACGTGCAATAGAAACTCGCTGCATCTGACCGCCCGAAAGCTGGCAGGGGTAATTATTCATTCTGTCGGAAAGTCCGACTCTTGTTAAAAGGGCTTTTGCATTTTCTTCAATTTCAGCGTAAATCTCTTTTTTATTGTGCTTAAAATCGGCACGTTCCTTTGCCAAAAGCTTGGGTGCGAGCGTTACATTCTCAAGCGCCGTATACTGGGGAAAGAGGTTGAAGGACTGAAAAACCAGACCGAAGTTAAGCTGATTTTCACGGATTTGTGCAGCAGTAAGCTTTTTTACATCTTCGCCGTTATAGATGCACTTTCCGTCAACAATAATCTCGCCCTTGTCCGCCTCCTCCAAAAAGTTTATGCAGCGTAAAAGCGTTGTTTTACCGCTTCCCGAAGAGCCGATAATTGCGACTACCTCGCCCTTTTTCATAGAAAAATCTATTCCCTTAAGAACCTGTGTTTTGCCGAAATTTTTAACTATATTTCTAACTTCTAATATTGACATGGCATTAACTCCTGAAATAACTCATTTTCTTTTCTATGTAGCCGAAGAGAAGCGTCAGAACACCTGAGAAAATCAGATAGAACGCACCTGTGTAAAAGAGCGGCCACATAAGACCATCGGTCTTGGCAAACTTTTGTGCAGACCAGATAATTTCATATACCATAATAGTTCTTGCAAGGGATGTATCTTTTACGAGAGTGATTATTTCGTTGCTCATCGGGGGAACAATTCTCTTGATTACCTGCAAAAGTACAATTTTAAAGAAAATCTGTGTTTTGGTAAGACCAAGCACCTGACCTGCTTCATACTGACCTTTGTTAATAGACTCTATACCGCCCCTGTAAATTTCTGAAAAGTAGCATGCATAATTTATTACAAATGCCAGCACCACGGCAAAGAATCGGTCAAACACCCTCCAGGTGGCAAGATATTCTATAAAGCTGCCCGAATATACTCCCGCAGAAATCACTTTACTCGCCCACGTGCCGACAAGACCAGGACCGTAGAAAATGATAATAAGCTGAAGCATCAGCGGTGTTCCGCGGATAATCCATACAAATACCTTTACAAGCCACCTGAGCGGCGTAAAGCGGCTCATAGAGCCAAAGCTTATTATAAGTCCAAGCGGGAGAGAGAATACAAGCGTAAGTGCAAAGATTTCAAGAGTTACACTAAAGCCCTCAAGCAATTTTAATGATACTTCAATAAACTGTTGTGAAAACATATTTTACCTCTTAACACCAAGCAAAGGCAATAAGCATCCGCTTACTGCCTTTGCCCCAAAAGTTTAAACAAATTTGAAAAGCTTATTTCTTAAGCATTGCATTAGCCATTGTAAGGTCGATTATACATGCATCGCAAGAGCCGCTTGTAACTTCGAGGAATGCATCAGTCTGTGTGCCTGCTTCAACAACGTTGGTGAAACCGTTTTCCTCTGCTGCTGCTGCACCTGCACTGCCGGATTCAACTGCGAAAGCAAGCTCCTTCATAGCTTCTATATCCTTGTATTCTTCAGCAGTAGCCTTGCTCATTACGATAACCTGTGCATTTTTTACATATGCCTTTGAGCAGCTTGTGTTTTTGAGAACTTCATCAGAAATTGTCATACCGTTCCAGATACAGTCGATAGCCTTGGATTCAAGGGCAAAGAACTTGTTATCCCAGTCAATTTCAACAAATTCAGCCTTAACGCCGAGCTTTTCACACACTGCCAAAGCAAACTCTGTGTCAAAACCTGTCCAGTCGTCATTTTCGTCCTTAAAGTTCATAGGCTCGTAATCTGTGATACCGATTACCATTTTGCCGTTGTCTGTTATGTACTTAAGGTCTTCAAGAACTGCTTCCTCTTCCTCAAGGGGAGCGGAGGTAGAAAGTGTAAGCTCATACTTTTCTGCAAGAGTGGGAAGTGTACCATCTTCAACAAGCTCGTCAATGTAGCCGTTTACTTTTGCAGTAAGGTCAGAACCCTTTCTGAAAGCGATACCGTATTCCTCGCTTGTAAGCTCAGTAGCGATAATAAGAGCTGTATCTTCGCCTGTGCTTTCATCCTTGCTGCAAGCAGCAAACATTGTAACTGTGAGCATAAGTGTAAGAATAATTGCCAATAATTTTTTCATGTCTAAAATCTCCTTTGATATTTAATGCATTAATATATTACCACTCTACTGCACTAAAGTCAAGCAGTTTTTTTGAAAATATGAAAAAGAGCCGCAAATGCGGCTCTTATTTTACATTTTTCCTCTTTTATAAAGGTTATTGAGTTCTCTGAAAAAGCCTTTGTCAACCGAAGAAAGAGCATCGTATGTAATTCTGAAGCACCAGTTTCCCTCGGCAATGCCGGGATGATTCATCGCAGTATCTCCGCCGAAGCCGCACAAATCCTGAACAGGCACTATCGTAAGGATAGCAGCACTTTGCCACAGGGTACGGATAATACTTTGAATAGATTTACTATGAGGACCTCCCTGCCCCCAATCGCCGTGAAAGCCGCAGTAGTCAAGGGCGTAATTGCGGCTTTTTTCATCACATTCCCACAACCACCCCAAAAGGGTGTTGTTATCGTGTGTTCCCGTATAGCCGACAGTGTTTTTTGTGTAATTATGGGGAAGATGCGGCGTATCGTCATCAGTAATAAAGGCAAACTGCATTACTCCCATTCCGGGGAAGCCCGTTTCTTTAACGAGAGTACGTACATCGTCATCAATATCTCCTAAATCCTCGGCTATAACAGAGGCGTCGGGATACTGCTTTTTAAGAGTATCAAAAAATTCTATACCTGGACCTTTTTCCCAGCGGCCCTGTGTTGCTTTTTCATCAGCAGGGATTGACCAGTATGCCGAAAAGGCACGGAAATGGTCTATTCGCACTGCATCATATATGGAAAGGGCGAAACCAAGCCTTTTTATCCAGAGGGAGTAGCCCTCCTTTTTAAGATTATCCCAGTTATAGAGGGGGTTTCCCCATTTCTGCCCCTCGGAGGAGAAGTAGTCGGGCGGAACACCTGCACAACGTGAGATATACATATCCTCATCAAGAGAAAAAAGATGTGGGTTTGCCCAAACATCTGAACTGTCATGGGAAAGGTAAATAGGCATATCGCCTATAATTGATATTCCCCTTGATGCTGCATAATCCTTCATATCCTTCCACTGAGAGAAAAACTCGCATTGAAGAAATTCGTAGAAAAAGATATCTTCGGCGAGAAGCTCTTTTTCTCTTGCGATAGCATCTTTATCACGCATTTTAAGCTCTTTTTTCCACTCGTACCACGGAAGATTGTCGTTTTTGTCCTTTAATGCACAAAAAAGAGCATAATCCTCCACCCACGGGTTTTCCTTGCAGAAGTCTTTTACTTCATTTTTTATACCGCTTGTCATTTTGGGGATTGCCCTGCGGAAAATTTTCTCACGGCTTTTATGAAGAAAGTCATAATCTGTTATATATATATATTCGCATCGGCACTCCTCGACATCTTCTTTTGTCAGGAGATTTTTATTATATAAAATCTGGGGGTCAATGAAATAAATATTGCCTGCAAAAGCACTCTTTCCTGAATAGGGGGAATTATATTCATCACACGGGCCGCAGGGTAATACCTGCCACGCACCAAAGCCGCAATCGGAAAGAAAATCTATGAAATTTCTTGCACCTTCGCCCAAGGTCCCTATGCCAAAATCTCCTGGGAGCGAGGAAATGTGCATAAGCACGCCGCCGCATCTGTTCATTTTACTACCTCCACAAAAAATATGTATCATACCGGTCCTAAACCGCAATACATCTATCAATGCTTTCAATAATGAGATAGTTCTATTTTATCAAACGGGGTGGAAATATACAATAATGTTTTTTGCTTTTCGATAAAGAAATTTCTTCCTTTCGTTATTTTTTGAAGCAAAGAGCCATATATTAGAGCGAAAGGATGAAAACCAATGAACATAAACGCATTTACGCAGCATTTTCCGCCGCGGCTTACAGAAACACTGCTTATCATGGGGACAAAGGACATGCAGGAGATACGCATTACGGCGGACAAGAATGCAGCAGTGATAAAAAGCGGAGTTTTACTTGATTGCGGAGTTAATGTAAGTCGGGAAATGCTCAGGAAAATAGTGGATTCAATGTGCCGTGGATCTCTTTACGCAATGCAGCAGAGCCTCTCGCTGGGATATATTACCCTTTCGGGAGGGCACAGGGTAGGGGTGTGCGGAAGATGTGTTACGGAAAATGGTGTTATAACGCATATGACGGATATTTCGTCTGTCTGCATACGTATATCCCGTGCCGTAATAGGGGCGGCAGATAGCATAATGGAATATATCCAGTGCCGCGGAAGACTTTACAATACTCTTATAATATCGCCTCCGGGCTGCGGAAAGAGCACTGTTTTAAGAGATGCTCTCAG
>JAZLEL010000110.1:0-3364 GCA_045615265.1 Clostridia bacterium
CGTCCATAAATTCTCCGCTTGCGATTGAAGTGCCGGTAACATCGGGAAGTGTTGCCAACGGTCGTCTTTCACTGAGAGAATATTCCTGGTCAGGACTTATAATACATACTGCAGAAACAGAGAAAATAAATATTATAAATACAAAAGTCAATATAACGCTTTTAATTTTATTCATTTAATTTCCTCCTATCAGAATCTAAAGTATAAGAATGGGTTGAAGGACCCATCTGCAAGATAAGCTGTCACAATAATAAGAAGTGTCAGTAAAAAAGGAATTTCGATAAAATCAAATGCGAGTCTTATCTTTGTGTTTTTGCAAAGCCGTTCCTTTAATTTAACAAACAGGGGAGTCGAGGCTAAAATTGCGATAATTATTACAACCCCATAATTTCTAAGATTATATACGAAACTTGATGAAATAAAGGGGATAGAGCCTGCCCCGAACAAACCTCCCACATGGTGGAATGCTTCTTTCAAGCCCGATGCACTGAAAATAACAAAGCTTATGAGAGTGAAGAATATCACATATATGTGGCTTATAAACTTTGATTTTTTAAGAAATTCTGAGAGGAAATACTTCTCTGCCAGAAGTAAAATTGCAAAGTAAACTCCCCAAATTATGAAGTTCCATTCGGCACCGTGCCAGAAGCCCGTTAAAAACCAAACGGTAAAAATATTAATCAGAAGTCTTACCCTGTTTACCCTGTTTCCGCCCATCGGGATATATACATAATCACGGAACCACGAGCCGAGGGATATATGCCATCTACGCCAGAATTCACTGATGCTGGAGGCGATAAAGGGATAGCGGAAATTTTCGCAGAAATCAAACCCTAATATTTTACCAAGACCTATTGCCATATCGCTGTACCCTGAAAAGTCAAAGTACACCTGAAGCATATAGGCTACGGCAAAAAGCCAGTAGAACATAATTGATTTATCGTTTGATGCGTTAAATACCTCGCAAAGCTCGCCTAAGGTGTTGGCAATAATGATTTTCTTTGAAAGACCGAGTATAAAACGGCGTATGCCGACAGAAAACTTTTCAAAACTGTGTACTCTGTCTTTGAGCTGTTTCTCAACGTCAGAATATCGCACGATAGGACCTGCTATAAGCTGGGGGAATAATGCAATATAAGCTCCCAGTGTTATGGGGTTTTTCTGTGCTTTTACATTTCCTCTGTAAACATCTACCGTATAGCTTAGAATCTGGAACGTGTAAAAGCTTATACCTATCGGCAGTGCAATGTTAAGAAGCTTTACGGAAAGACCTGTCAATGCACTGAAGTTTTCTATAAAAAAGTCAGCATATTTAAAATATCCTAACACCGCCAGAGAAGAAACAACAGAGGTAATCATAAAAACCTTGGAAAGAGGTTTCCCCCTGAATTTTTCAATAAGAAGTCCAAGGAAATAATTAACGCCAACTGTTGCAATCATAAGGAAAACGTACTTTGGTTCACCCCATGCGTAGAACGCCAGACTGAATAAGAGAAGTACACTGTTTTTAAGGGGTTTAGGTGCTATAAAATAAAAGAGCAATACAAGGGGTAGAAAATAATATAAAAACGGAATACTTGAAAAAAGCATATTTCACACTCCTTTTTTCAGTAAAAAAGCGGGAAAATTCCCGCTTTTAATTGTGTAGTAATTATTCTTCAAAGCTCTTGGGGCACATTACGAAGAATACCTTGTTTCCAGAGCTTCCTGCAACCATTTCATCAGCAGATGTGCAGATGTTCCATCTGAGGTTAGCTGATGATTTAAGTGTGGAAATAAAGTCTGTTGCGTTTACAGAATCTTCAAGAGTGAATACATATCCTACAAAGGGGATAGTTCCAATCATCGGAGCCAACATAGCACCTTCCTTGAAGCCTTTGATTTCTGTATTATCAAAACCTGTAAGGAATCCCGGCTCAACTTCCATTGCACCGCCGCTGAATTTAATTACAGGGTTAGCAAGAAGTGCCTCTGCGATTGAAAGTGCGCTTGATGAGCCTGCCTTAGCCTTGAAATCGGCAAGAAGTGCATTACCTACACTTTGATTAGCTTCAGGCTTCTGCTCGGGTTTCTGCGCAGGCTTTTCTTCGGGTTTTACCTGCGGCTTTTCTTCAGGCTTTGTCTGAGGCTTTTCTTCAGGTTTGGTTTCAGGTTTAGCTACGGGAGTTTCTTCCTTTTCATCCTCTGCTTCTTCGCCTTCAACATCTTCCTCGGGAAGAACTTCATTTTCGTTTTCGTTATCAACAATCTGCTGATTTTCTGTTTCTGTATTTGAAACATCTTCTGTGTTCTTTTTACCACAGGATGCAAAAGAAAAAGCGATAAGAACTACTAAAATAATTGAAAGAATTTTTTTCATAAATTTTTCTCCTTTTTTGTAATATTTAAAACAACAAATTCATTATATCGAAATATTTTATCTGTGTCAATGTTTTATATTGGTAGCAGCAATAGATTATTCAATTTCAGGAAGAGTATGTATTGCTCTCATAAGTTCTGCCAATTTGTCCGTCCTTCTCACTGTCTTTAAAACCTTTTCCTCTTTTGGAAAATTCCACATCATATATATCCATATTTCTTTTAATTTGTGCATTGTAAAGGTGTCAGATGATAAAACCTTATTATACCGCTCCAGAAGAATTTCGGTAAATTCCACCATTTCCTGCGTTGTAATTTTTTTACCGCCTTTAATTTCCCTAAAAATAGCGGGGTTTGCCACTGCGCCTCTGCCAATCATTACACCCTCGATATCAGGATAACGCTCTGAGATTTTCCTATAATCTTCAGCAGAAAATACATTGCCGTTAAAACAAAGCTTTGCCTTTGAATTACTGTGTGCCTTGTCAAAAGATAAATAGTCAGGCTCGCCTTTATAAAAATCCTCACGGCAGCGGGGGTGGACAATAAGCCTTTTAATAGGATAATTGTTATATAAATCCAGCAAATCTGAAAATTCTTCTGAGGAGTAGAAGCCTGTGCGTGTTTTTATGGAAATATCAATATCGCTTTTGTAAAAAATTTCATCAAGAAAGCTTTTTAAAAGCTCAAATTCCCTTAAAAGACCGCTGCCTCGTTTCTTGTTCGCCACAGTTGCAGACGGACAGCCTAAATTTATATTAAGCTCATTGTAGCCGTATTCTTTGACCTTGTCGGCAAATTTTAAAAAGGAGACAGGGTTATTTGTAAGAACCTGTACGACAGGGCGTACAACGATATTGTTTTCGGGGATTATATCCCTAAACCCTTTTCTGCCTATTTTTGTATTATCGCTGGGGGAGATAAAGGGAGTATAATACGTGTCACACCCACCAAAATACTCTGCGTGCGTGTTTCTGTACATATAAGATGTAATTCCCTCAAGCGG
>JAZLEL010000111.1:0-11045 GCA_045615265.1 Clostridia bacterium
TGACTGACTGATTGCCTGAGGATGTGAGAATACTTCCTTTATATCTTCAAGCTTAACACCCTTTTTTGCAAGGAGATTATGCCTGATTTGCATTTTTGTACTGCGGACAATGCTGAATTTATGCTCACTCATAAGATTATAAATCTGTGTCACACTGCCTGCACTGCTGTTTTCGAGCGGAACTACGCCATAGGCACAAAGACCGCTTTCAACTGCCTGGAACACCGACTCAAAAGACTGGCAGTACATAATTGAGGGCTTTTCAAAAATCTTTTCGCAGGCTGCGGAAGAATATGCCCCTTCTACTCCCTGACAGGCAACAACTGCCTTTGGCGGAAAGAGAGGATTTGTTTCCTTTATCGCCTTTATTATATCTGCGGAAAGGCCTGATGTGGGAGCGAGAGATTTATTCTGATAGTTACGGCTAAGCTCCAGTATCGAGCTGTAAAGCCTTCTTGTATAATCTCCGAACTCCTCGCCCGCTGTTTCCTCTACCTTTTCAAGAAGGTTGCGTTCTCTTTCACTGTCGTAAACGGCTTTCCCTGTTTCCTTCTTATATTCTGCAACAGATTTTGCCACATTCATTCTTTTTACAAAAAGCTCTACAAGCTCCTTATCTATAATATCTATCTCTTTTCTGCATTCTTCAAGATTCATTATAGGTCACCTCACAAAACTTTATTTGCAACGACTATTGCCGCCGCTGCTTCCACACACGGTACTGCACGCTTTACAATACACGGGTCGTGCCTGCCGTTTACAACAAGAGCCGTTTCCTCTTTTTTTGAAAGAGAAACACTTTTTTGCTCCTTTCCTATTGAGGGGGTGGGTTTAAACGCCGCACGGAAAATAATTGGCATACCTGTGGATATTCCGCCTAATATTCCCCCGTGATTATTGGTTGCTGTTACAATTTCCCCGTCCCTTATTAAAAAGGAATCGTTATTTTCGCTGCCAAGGAGAAGAGATGCACCAAATCCCTTGCCAAACTCTATCCCTTTTACTCCTGGGATTGCAAAAACTGCCGAGGAAATAAGGCTTTCCCAACCTCCGAAAAATGTATCGCCGATACCTTTTTCAACTCCGACAATTGCACATTCTACTGTGCCGCCGACACTGTCTGCCTGAGCCTTTGCACGAAGAATTTCTTCTTTCATTGCCTCGCCCTTTTTATCATTGATGACAGGAAACGGCTTTTTATCCACAAAATTATTCTTATCCACACTGCAAGCATCAAAGCCATCATCCTCAACACTGCCGATTGATGCAATATGTGCACCGATGTATATTCCCTTTTCCTCCAGAAGCTGCTTTAAAACACCGCCTGCAATACAAAGTGCAGCCGTAAGCCTTCCCGAAAATTGTCCGCCGCCCGATACATCTCTGTTTTCACCGAATTTGCTCCATGCGGCAAAATCAGCATGGCCAGGTCGGGGAATATCCCTGAGAGAATCATAATCCTTAGAGCGTGTGTTTGTATTTTCAATTATTCCGCAAAGGGGTGCACCGTTTGTAATGCCATTTGTAAGACCTGAAACGAATTTTACCACGTCTTTTTCTTTTCTTGGGGTGGAAAACTCGTCACTGCCCGGAGCACGCCTTGCCATAAATTCCGAGAGCTTTGCCTCGTCAATTTTGAAGCCTGCGGGGAATCCGTCTATAACAGCTCCCATCGCCTCTGAATGGGACTGCCCGAAAATAGATATTTTTATTTTATCACCTGTTACAAAGCTCATCACATTTACCTCCCAGCATATTAAACTGCTCGTAGAAATCAGGGTATGATTTTCTGACTGCCTCCGCCTCGTCTATAATAACACTTTCGTTGCACCTTAAAGATGCAACCGCCGCACTCATTGCAATTCTGTGGTCGTTGGCACTTGAAACAGTGCCGCCCTTAAGACTGGACCCTGTAACCGAGATTGTCGTTTCGTCAAATTCTATCTTGCCGCCCAATGCCCTTATCATATCGGCAGTGGTCTGCACTCTATCACTTTCCTTTGCCCGAAGACGCTCGATATTCCTAAATACAGTTGTTCCCTCCGCAGCAGTTGCCGCCACACAAAGCACGGGGACAAGGTCGGGAATGTCGGTACAATCAACCTCTACCCCTTTAAGTTTTGATTTATGTACGGTTATTTTATCGTCATCACGTGTTATATCTGCACCCATAGAACGAAGCACATCAATGATTTTACAGTCACCCTGAAGAGTGTCTTCCCTAAGACGTATGCAGGTAATTTCACCGCTGCCTATTGCCCCTGCTACCAGCCAGAACGCTCCGTTTGAATAGTCGCCCTCAATGCTTATCTTTTCGGGAGAGGTATACTGCTGACCTTCGGGGATAATATATCCATTTTCAGTCTTTATCACATCTATACCGAATTTTTTCTGTATGTCTGTCGTTATATCTATATAAGGACCGCTTTTAAGATGTGTGGTGGTTTTTATCTCCCCTCCTCCAAGCACGCCAAGAGCAAAGAGAAGTCCTGTAACAAACTGGCTGCTTATATCTCCGGGGATTTCATATACCCCGGTGGAAAGCTTACCGCTTATACGACAAGGCAAAAAGCTGTCACCGAATTTGGTTCTGACGCCGTGGGAATTTAGTGCATCTAAAAGAGGGCGAAGCGGTCTTTGCCCAAGTCTTTCTGCTCCTGTAAAACTACATTCACGCCCGAGTGCAGCCGCAAACGGTAGCATAAAGCGAAGAGTTGAGCCGCTTTCACCGCAGTCAAGAACGCACTCTCCCAAAGACGCTTTTCTGTCTATGGGGTACACCTTAACTATGCCTTTTTCATATTCAAACCGTGCTCCCAAGCTTTTAAGGCATTCCATTGTAGCCTTTGTATCAGCGGAGAAGGAGTCACACATAATTTCAGTAGGTTTATCTGCCGCCGCCGCACAAATAAGTGCCCTGTGCATACAGGATTTTGACGGAGGGGCTGAAACTGTTCCCTGCAGCTTTGACGGGGAAAGAATTACTTTCATTTTACTCCATTCCTTCCTTTAATATAGGCAAAAATTCGTCCATAGTTACCTTTATAACATCGCATTTTCCTAAAGTCAGCGGAACTACTATGTTTAAACTGCCACCCTCTGCCTTTTTATCGTTTTTCGCCCTTTGCGAGATGGTTTCGGGGGAATAGTCACTACTTTTATCAAGACCAAATTTCTCAAGCATTTTTATGAGAACATCGCACGTTCCCTTTTCACACAAGCCACGCTTTTCCCAAGCCCTTGTGATAATGTACATACCAACTGCAACACATCTTCCGTGGGAAAGCTTAAAATCAGCCTCCGCCTCTATGGCGTGCCCTGCGGTATGCCCGAAATTAAGAATACGCCTTATTCCGCCCTCAAATTCATCCTCTGCTACTATATCACGCTTGATTTCAACGCATCGTGCAATTATTTCCTCTAAATTCTGGGCGGTGTCACCCATAATCAGTTCATCAATACCCTTTTGACGTATCATTGCATATTTTATAACCTCTGCCATACCGTCTGAGAAGTATTCAGCAGGCAGGGTTTCAAGTGCATCAGGGTCAAAAACTACAATTTGGGGCTGATAAAATGCACCTGCAAGGTTTTTACCGCTTTCAAGGTCAATAGCTGTTTTCCCACCGACAGATGAATCCACCGCCGCAAGAAGCGAGGTAGGAATCTGCACAAAATTAATTCCTCTCATATACGATGCTGCAGAAAATCCTGTAAGGTCCCCTGTAACTCCGCCGCCAAGGGCGAAGAGAGTATCTTTCCTTGAAAAATGGTTTTCGGCAAGGAAATTAAGTATTTCAATAAAGGTTTGTGCCGTCTTAGATGCCTCGCCCGCAGGAAAAACAAATTCGCAGACGGAAAATCCGCTTTCTTCAAGGGATTTTCTTACCCTTTCCATATAGATTGGGGCAACGTTTGAATCAGAAACTATGCACGCCTTTCCCGAAAGGTTGGCACCTTTAGCATATTCTCCGATACGGTCAAGTGCACCACGCTCTATTATAACATCATATATTTTTGAGGCGTTTACCGTGATTTTTCTCATATTAACCAATACTTTCCTTAATTTTTGTTCCCTCTTCAAGGAGTTTTTCGAGGGCTTCCTCGTCACCTTTTTTTATAGCCTCACTGTATTTAGCAAGCTCCGCTATAATGTTATCAATTTCAAAAGCTATATTATCGCTGTTTTCCAAAAAAAGCTCCGTCCACATACGTGGGTTCAGCTTTGCAACACGTGTCAGGTCACGATAGCTTCCTGCAGAAAAGCCTTTATGCACACGGGCATTGGGACTTTTTACGTAAGCATTTGAAACAATATGTGCAAGCTGAGAGGTGTAGGCAATAATTCTGTCGTGTTCCTCGGCACTGCTTATTGTAACGCTCTTAAATCCAATCATAACAAGAAGGTTTTTAACCTTTTGAAGTGTTTCAAGCCGCTCATCCTTCTGGGGGACAAGAATCATTGATGCATTATTAAACATCGATGCACGTGAGTATTTAAACCCGGAAAACTGCGTTCCCGCCATGGGGTGTCCCCCCATAAAGATGAAGCCGTATTCCTTTGCAAGACGAAATCCCTCTTTACAGATGCCCCTTTTTGTTCCGCCGCAATCAATGACGATTGCATCTTTTGATATGCAGGGGGAGTATTGGGAAAGGAACTTCTCGCAAGCTTTTGGATAAAGTGCCACAAAGATGCAGTCACATTCTGACAGGTTTTCCCTTGTCATTTCATCGTCCATGGCACCCTCAAGTCTTGCACGTGCCATTGTAACTTCATCCTTGTCATATCCGTAAAGAGTTACATCTTTTATATCTTTAAAAGCTTTTGCAATAGAGCCGCCGATAAGTCCAAGCCCCACTACTGCTATTTTCATATTTATCACCTTGGTTTTAAATTATTTCATAGCCTCCAGCACTCTTTTTACTGTGTCGGCAGTGTCCTTGAACTGCTCGGGTGTAAGGGACTGTGCCCCGTCACAAAGTGCTCTTTGAGGATTGTTGTGAACTTCTATCATAAGTCCGTCTGCACCTGCTGCCGCCGCAGAGAGTGCAAGGGGCTTAACAAGTCTTGCAATACCGCAGGCGTGGCTGGGGTCAACAATTACAGGCAGGTGGCTAAGCTCGTGAAGCAGCGGAACTGCAGAAATATCAAGCGTATTTCTTGTTGCCGTTTCATACGTTCTTATACCTCTTTCGCAAAGAATTACATTCTCGTTACCCTCGCTCATAACATATTCGGCACTCATCAAAAGCTCTTTGAGCGTGTTTGCCAGACCTCGTTTGATAAGAATTGGCTTTTTTGTTTTCCCAAGCTCTTTAAGCATTTCAAAATTCTGCATATTTCTGGCACCGACCTGAATAATATCAACATCTTCAAAAAGGTGAAGATGGTCGGCACTCATTATCTCCGTCACGATAGGAAGACCTGTTTCCTTTTTCGCCTCTATAAGAAGCTTCAGTCCGTCCTCCCTCATTCCCTGGAAATCATATGGGGAGGTTCTGGGCTTAAACGCACCGCCACGGAGGAAGTTCGCACCTGCCGCCTTAACAGCTTTCGCAACCTCTATAATCTGCTCCTCGCTTTCTATAGAGCAAGGTCCTGCAATGATTCCAAAGTGTCCGTTTCCTATTTTTACTCCGCCCCAATCGATTACGGTGTTTTGAGGATGGAATTTTCTGTTTGCATTCTTGAAAGGCTCCGTTACACGTGTAACCTGTGAAACGATATCAAGTCCTTCCAGAAGTTCGGTATCAATACGGCTGGTGTCGCCGATAAGTCCAAGAACTGTCTGATATTCACCGGAGGAAATATGCACACGCACGTTTTGGCTTTCAATCCAATTAATTAAGTTGTCAAATTGTTCTTTCTGAGCGTTGTTATTTACTACTACAATCATACCTTTTTGTCCTCCATAATAAAATTAGCTCTGCAGTGACTATCACTGCAGAGCCGTTAAAAGCATACTCTTTTTATTTGCAGCACAAGTCACTTTTACTTTGAAGCATAATAAAGTAAAAGTAAAAATATGCAGCTGCAAATACGAATAAACTCATAATTTTTCTCCCTAAAGTAATATTTGACTTTATATTAGCACTCTAAAGCGATAAATGTCAATACCTTTTTTTATTTTTATTTTAATATGCCGATAATTATTAAATTTTCGTTTTCCCCTAAGCAAGAAAAGTGAAATTACTCCTCTACATTCTTGGAACGATTACTTAGAATTACCTCAAATACCTTTTCCTTGTATCTTCCGTCATCGGGCACCATAACAGTGACCTTGACCTTTTCGCCCTCTTTATAATACCTGAGTCGGTCCTGAAGCTGGCTGATAGCCGTTATTGTATAACCGTCAAACTTTGTTATAACATAGCCTTTCTTAATCCCTGCCTTCTGAGCAGCAAGACCTTCTGTAACAGAGTTTACAAATACTCCCATAGGAATACCGAATGCCTGATAATCGGTGGAAGATACATCTGCACCTGTTATACCCAAAAAGCCCTGCTTTTCATCGGCTACAATATCACGTGTCTGACGGACCATAAGGTCATCAATAATTTCCTCAACATCGGAGATAGGAATTGCATAGCCCATTCCCTCGACACCTGTTGTTGAAATTTTAACAGAGTTTATACCTATAAGGTTGCCCGCCATATCCAAAAGCGCACCGCCACTGTTGCCTGAATTTATGGCAGCATCGGTCTGGATAAAGGAATTTGTAACGGTAGTGGTTTTGTCGGCACTCTCCATTGTGATATTTCTGTTGACTGCACTTATTATACCTGTTGTAACAGACTGACCGTAGCCAAGTGCGTTACCAATGGCAACAACCTGATCTCCCGGCTTAAGCTTTGACGAATCACCGATTGTCGCGCTCTTAATCTGTGCAAGAACATCAGGAGAAATATCGCTAAGCTTTACTGCTATTACCGCCAAATCCTTGTTTGAGTCGTAGCCTTTTACGATAGCGTTAGGGATATCGATATCATCCAGATTATCGCTTCCTGCACGCTCTTCAATAAGGCTTTCGACAGGGCTGAACACCACACTCAGCTCGCGGGAATTTGCCACGACATGATAGTTGGTAACAATTAAAAGCTCCGTGTCATTTTCGCCTATTATAATACCGCTGCCTGTTGAGGTGCTCTCCTGTGAGTATTTGCCGAAGAACGTCATCACGTCTGAAACACTGCGGTTTGTAATTGCAACAATTGAGGGCATACATTCCTCTGCAATTTTAGAAACACTGCTCATTCCAGAAGCAGACGTGTCCCCCTTATTAAGGGATACCTTTGTAGATTCAAGCTTGAAATTTTTCATTATAATCCTGTTTGAGATGCCCTTTGTAACACCGAATGCCGTTCCCGCAACTATTCCCGCAACCAACGATAATGCAACCACACGGGGCCAGATTCGGTTTTTCTTTTTTTCCGTATGGTTTACATTAAATTCAGGAATTGAGGTTTCAAACGGCTCTTTAAAAGAGCTTTCCTCCTCATTAAATACATCTTTTTCTTCCTCTGCTGAATTTGTATCAAATTGAGGCTGTGAAATTTCGTCAAAAGCCTCATTCTCAAATTTATCATTCATGAAAATACCTCCTCAGCTTTTTAACTTTTTACAATTATATCATATAACATAAATACATACAAACATTATTTATTTTGTAAATAAATTTTTAACAAAATAGGGCTATGACGGAATAGCCGACACAGCCCAGTGAGTTTTTAGAAAATACCGATATATGCATCAAGCACCGATGAAACAAGGATAGCAATAATGCAAACAGGTGCAAGATACTTAATAACAAATGAGAAAAGTGCCTTTTTCTTGAATTTTCCCGTAAGCTCAACCTCATCAATAATTGTCTGCGGTTTAATAACATAGCCTACGCAGATGCAAGTAAACAGTGCAACAAGCGGCATCATAACGCTGTTTGTAATAAAGTCAAAGAAGTCAAGCATCTGCATTCCGATGATTGTAACAGTATCCCACACGCTATAACCAAGGCAGGACAAAAGTCCCACACCTACTGAGAACACCAGCACAACTGTCAGGGAGAGCTTTCTGTTCCATTTAAGCTTATCACAAACGATGGAAACAACTGTTTCCATAAGCGAAATTGATGAAGTAAGTGCCGCAAAAAATACAAGCAGGAAGAAAAGCACACCGATAATCTGACCGCCTACCATAGTTTCAAAAACCTTTGGAAGTGTGTCAAACATCAGGCTGGGGCCTTTACCCAACGCTTCGGGGGCACCGTTTGAAAACGCATATGTTGCAGGAATAATCATAAGACCTGCAAGGAATGCAATACCTGTATCAAAAATTTCTATATTTGATACAGAGCTTTCAATGTTAACGTCCTTTTTCATATAAGAGCCATAGGTTATCATAATACCCATTGCAAGTGACATTGAATAGAAAAGCTGACCCATTGCTGCAAGAACTGTTGTTGCAGAAAACTTTGAAAAGTCAGGCTTAATATAGTAAATAACACCATCAAGTGCTCCTGGGATAGTCATTGCATACGCTGCGGTAACAACAGAAAGAAGCACCAAAGCGGGCATCATAATCTTACTTACTTTTTCAACACCCTTTTCAACGCCAAAAAGAACAACAAGAGCGGTCAAGCCGATATAGATAAGGAACCACCCGATAGGCTCGGCTGTTGATGTTATAAATCCGCCAAAATAGCTATCGCCTGCAGCAGCTATGCCGTTTCCTGTACAAAACGCAACAAAATACTTTGTTACCCATCCGCCTATTACAGAATAATAAGGAAGGATTATTGCAGGAATAAATGCTGCAAAATATCCTACAAAGGAAAATTTCTTGCTAAGCTTTGTAAAAGCACCTGCTACGCTGAGTCCTGTCTTTCTGCCGATTGCAACCTCGGCTGTCATAAGGGCAAAGCCTAAGGTTACTGCAAGCACAAGATATGTAAGAATAAAAATTCCGCCGCCGAACTTTGCAGCAAGGTAGGGAAATCTCCAAATATTACCCAGTCCTACTGCACTTCCTGCAGCAGCCAGAACAAATCCGATTTTGCCTGTAAAACTGCTTCTGTTGTTAGTTGACATAAGAGTTTACCTCCTGTTGTTTGAAAAAAATAAAACCACCATAAAAGGTGATTTTATTTTTCTTTTTATATTAACTTATTCTACCATATATTTAAAATATGTCAAGACGTAATTGCCTTATGCCTATGAGAAATATTTTCTGTCAAGACTTCTGTATCCTATCGCTTCGGCAATATCCATCTCGTTGATTTTTTCACGTCCGTCACAGTCTGCGATGGTGCGTGCCACTTTCAAAATACGGGTATAAGCTCTTGCCGTAAGTCCAAGGGATTCAAATGCATTCTTAAGCATTTTATTCTCATTTTCCCCGATAATACAATACTTTTCAATAAGCGAGCCTGAAAGCTGTGCATTTGTGGTAATTGCCTCATTTTTATAGCGTTCCTTCTGAATTTCACGTGCGGCATTTACCCTCTTTTTAATATCGGCGGAGCTTTCGCCCTTCATCGCCTTAAGGTCAGAATATTTTACAGGTGCCGCCTCCAGCTGAATGTCAATTCTGTCAAGCATGGGACCGCTTATTTTACTAAGGTACCTTCTTACATCTGTTTCGCTGCAACGGCAACGGTTGCTTCCGTCACCATAATAACCGCATTTGCAAGGATTAAGTGCCACTACCAGCATGGCATTGCAAGGATATGTATAAGATGCCGCCGCACGGGTTACAGTGATTTTTTTATCCTCCAGCGGCTGACGCATAGACTCTATAACGTCTTTTCTGTATTCAGGAAACTCATCAAGGAAAAGCACCCCGTTATGTGCAAGGGATATTTCTCCAGGTTTTGCCTTAGGTCCGCCTCCTACAATGCTTACTGCGCTGGCACTGTGGTGCGGTGTGCGAAACGGTCTGCGGGCAATAAGGCTGGTATTTTTATCAAGTGCCCCTGAAACTGAATATATTTTTGTAACCTCGATGGCTTCCTCCAAGGTCATATCAGGAAGAATCGAGGGAATCCTCTGGCTGAGCATAGATTTTCCGCTGCCTGGAGTCCCTATAATCAGGAGGTTGTGTCCCCCGCTTACACACAGTTCAATCCCCCTGCGAAGTCCGATTTGTCCTCTTACATCAGAAAAATCGATATCATAACGCGAGGCATCTGAAAAGACGGAATCCATATCGCACGAGGAAGGCTCTATTTCAGCTTCCCCTGTAAGATGATTAAAGACATCGGCAAGGCATTTTGCCCCAAGCACCTCAATCCCCTGTGCAAAGGTCGCCTCCATAGCATTTTCTACCGGTACAAAAACCTTTTTAATCCCCCATTCCTTTGCAGAAGAAACGACTGATAATACACCGTTGACGCCCCTGAGCTCACCTGACAAGCCAAGTTCGCCTATAAACATATATTCGGAAAGGTCTGTTTTAAGCTGTCCTGTCCCTGCCATAATTGAAATTGCGATGGGAAGGTCAAACTGCGTTCCCTCTTTCTTTAAATCGGCAGGAGCAAGGTTTATCACGGCACGCTTTACAGGGAATTCAAAACCGCTGTTTTTAAGTGCTGCACGCACACGTTCCTTTGCTTCACGGACAGTAGCATCGGGAAGTCCTACTACATCAAACGAAGGAAGTCCGTTTGAAAAATCCGCCTCAACGATTACGCTTTTTCCTTCTAAGCCGCAAATTGTGCCTGTGTTAACTTTAACTATCATAAAAACATTCCTTTTTCACAAACATATAAAGACCTATTACAGTATATCACTTAGCCTAATCAAAGTCAAACATCTCAAAAATTTTCTTGACTTCCTACTTCTTAGATAGTATAATAATTGGGTATTAGCGTGTTTTTCGGGGTGTAGCGCAGTTTGGTAGCGTGCTTCGTTCGGGACGAAGAGGCCGCGGGTTCAAGTCCCGCCACTCCGACCAAAAGAAAAAGGTCTCACGAAAGTGATGCCTTTTTCTTTTCATTTATAATCAGAAGGACTTGAACCCTAAGAAGGCACGAGCCGTAAATAAAAAC
>JAZLEL010000112.1:0-2589 GCA_045615265.1 Clostridia bacterium
ATAAACTGCAAAAAGGCGCAGTGTTACTACTGTCATAAATAAAAACTCAACGTAGATGTGCGATGCGATATTCAAATATACCGCGGTTGTCCACAAGGACTTGCACAAAAATCAATTACAAGAGTATATTACCACAATATATAGTGTTTGTCAAGTCGTGAAACAATATATAGTATATTATTGCTGATTATCGTTCTTTACTTCCTCATATCCTAAGAAACAGTCAGAGGACAGTACCGAATCGAAGTATTCGCTTCCAAGGCTAAATCTTTTTGTTGCCTTAAAATAAAAGATATATTCCTTGCCAATAGAAACCTTGGAATGCCGACTTAAAATTAGGCTTCTTTCGTTTCCTTCCACATCTAATATCTTTACCTTTTTCTGTTTGCGGATAAGAATATGAGAGCTCATCAGACAGGTTCCCTTTACAGCTTCATATTCTTTTTTGGATACGGTTTCATAAAACAAACCGGCTTTTATTAAACTGAACACGCAAATCAATAAACTGAGTATTAATATTGTTGTGTCTTTAAACAGTAGCGAAGCACATATACCGGCAAGGCAAATTACAACTCCCATAGCAACAAGTGAGATATACTTTTCTTTAAGCGGTGCCGGGAAATCCTTGAAAGTTTGCATTAGCTCACATCCTCTCGAAAAGTATCTGCTTGCGCAGATACAGGTTGGAGATTGCAGATATCACCGAACGGGTTGAAGGAAGACTTCGAACCGTTTCGGCAAAGTTCTCACTGGTAACGGAGTTGTCATCATAAAGAAATTCTACTACATCATCTTCGTTTAAAATGCAATCGATATTTTTATCTACGCATTTAATTATTTCAGCTGTTGACATAGGTGCCGAAAAAGCAAGCTGCATGATTCTCTTTTCGTTTCTTGTCTTTCGGTCGCCCTCAAAAAC
This sequence comes from Clostridia bacterium, assembly GCA_045615265.1. Taxonomy (GTDB): domain Bacteria; phylum Bacillota; class Clostridia; order UMGS1883; family UMGS1883; genus UMGS1883. The sequence continues at coordinate 920 of JAZLEL010000112.1, forward strand.
CATTTTAGCTTTTTCAAAAGGCACTTTGTGAATTAAAACCAGCTTTAAAAAAGAGATTATTCGTATAGGCGCGCTTTGGTAAAGAGGTATTATGTATAGCTTTGAAATAAGATTATATAAAACCTCCTCATCATTACCGCCTACACCTTCAGCAATAAGGCCTCTTATAACAAGTCTGTTCAAAGTCTCATCAAAGCTGCGGCTACATATAAGTGTTGTTCTTGACATTTGCTCTTCATAATAAGCACGCAACTGATCGCTTGTAAGAATACGCCAGTTGAGAGAAGCCCAAACAGCCATCTCCTGGACGTCTAACTTACATTCCTTACCGGAAAGAATGACAGATGGATAGACATTGCTCTCCCCCTGCGACTTCAGTTTAAATAAACCGACTGCTGCATATAGTTTTTTCATTTTTATCACCTCAAATTTTTATGATGCTTTTTTATCCAAAAGATCTTCCATATATAAATTAAATACGGAATCGTTTTGTAATTTCTTCACTGCTCTTGAAATCCAAGCGCCGACAAGATTAGGCGTAACATTATACTTATCCGCAATTTCAGAACCCGAAAGTCCTTTTACCTTCCAGATAAGCGCTTCTATTCCGAGCCTCGCCGACCCCGTATAATTTTTTCTTAAATCCTCAAGAAAGAACAAAACATCGAGTTCAATTATTTTGTTTTGCATAATAGTATCAGACATATCTGTTTCTGCGGACTTAATTATTTTTTCGGTATATTCAAGAAACGCCTTGTTTTTCTTGCTCATTTTCTTGCAATAGGATACAAGTCCGTTCCGAATAACAATAAAGGCAAAAGCCTTGAAGGAATCGTTCTTTCTTTTATCATATTTCATAGCTGCATTGCATAATAGTAATGCGCCTTCCTGATAAAGCTCATCGTAATCCATACCGAACTTTTTCTTATCAATAATTATTCTTGAAAAAATAACTGTATCGATTACCGATAAATTCTCTTCCACCAGTGCAATTTGTTCTTTACTAAGAGGTATTATTCTTTTCATTTCATTCTTTTTCTCCTCTATGTTACCGCCTGCAGGTTTCGGTATGCTCGGTTGCACTCGTAAATAACACGGTTACAGTAGTACTCACCGAATTTGCCGATATGCATTTCCGTGTTTGTCATATCCAGCTTAGACTGCAGCCATATATAAACTTGCTCCTTCGTCATATATCCTTTCTGCCAAAGACGGTCAAGCGCCTTGTGTGCCGCAATCCTTTTTTTACGCAGATTTTTATCGGCAAGGGTTCCCATGGGAACTCCTTTTTCATTTGCCGCTACATACGAATCACATCTGGGATAACAGTCACAGATATATAAATATTTATTCGCTGATGCTTTGTCTCCGTATACATCCCTCGCAGGTCGTTTTGATGCCAGCGAGCCACAGTAGGGACAATGCACTTTGATTCTTTTCATATAATCACCACCCAATACTTTGTTTTTACAGTTTTAATACGTATTAGCTCATATCATAAGGAAGTTTTGTCATTGCCTGTTCAATGCTACATCTGCTCTTATCCTCAACGTTCCATATGAGCCAACGGTTATATGCAGCCTCAAAAGCTTGTCTGCTGAGAATACCGCAACATTCAGATTTATCAATTAACATATTGGTTTTCTTTTCAAAAACCGATACCGGATATA
>JAZLEL010000113.1:0-5091 GCA_045615265.1 Clostridia bacterium
CCGCATTGTAGAAAGCGTGTTGTTTTGTGATGACGGCACCTGCATAGTTAAAAATACGCTCGTAACAGTGGAAAATTTATTGCAGGATATTTTCTCATCATTTGAAGCGGGAGATGTGGTTGAAATCAGCGGTTGTGTGGATAGAATCTACAACAATATTAAAGCCACAATCGTTTCTAAAACAAATACATCTCTCACCTTTGCTGACGAAACCTTTTCAGAGGGCAGCGAAACAGGGGAACTTGTAATTGAACGGAAAATACCCGATTTCACCTGTGTATGCAGTTATGAAAACCGTCTGTGGGGATGTGAAGGAAACACAATTTACGCTTCCGCACTCGGTGATTTTAAAAACTTTTTTACGTACAATCATCTTTCTACCGACAGCTTCACAGTAACGTCAAATTCCGCAGGGGATTTTACCGCCTGCATTCCTTTTGGAAACAGTTGTTTCTTCTTTAAGGAAAATTCCTGCTACAAGCTCTACGGAAACCGTCCTTCCAATTTCCAGCTTACCGAAACCTTTGGTACAGGCATTTTGCAAAAGGACGCTATGAGTATGGTGAATGCAGGCGGAAAGCTGATTTACAAGGGCAACGGCGGAATTTATGTCTTTTATGGAAGCACAAGCCAGCGTATTTCGGACAAGCTCGGTGTGCTTGATATGGAAAATGCAGTTTCAGGAAGTAACGGCAAGCTCTACTACATAAGTGCAGATACAGAGGGCGGCAGAGAGGAATTTGTATGGGATATCGAAAGAAATCTGTGGAGCAAATCAGGCGTTTGTGACGTTTTAGGATATTCTTCATACGGGAATGATATCTACCGCCTTAAACCTGACGGAGTTGAAAAAATTTGTGAGGAAGCTGACCCTGAGGCACAGTGGAGTGTCACTTTCTGCCCCTTTGACGAAGGATATTACAAGACAAAAAATTATTCAAGACTTCATATAAGGGCAGAGCTTTTTGAGGGAGCATATATCCGTACGGAAATAAAAGGTGATGACGGTACGTGGAGGGTTATAGATACCTCCTATGGCGACAGAAAGCGTTATCTCAACATCCCCTGCAATATTAAAAGCTGTCACGAGGTGCAGCTACGGCTTTCAGGAAAAGGAAAAAGCATTGTAGAAGAAATTGTCAGGGAATTTTCTGCAAACTGAGGTGATTAAATATGTTTATGGAGCTAGGTGACCTTTCGGGAAAAGAACCTCGTGAGGCACTCAGAATAATAGAAAATTATCTTCGTGTAAATCAGGAGCAGCTGGAATATATCCTTACGCACCTTGACAGCTCAAATATTATTGAAATTGATACTGAAAAAACCAATATTTATAAGGGGGAAGAAAATGAGCTATAACAAAGATACTGACTATGAGTCGAAAATTAATGAAGCCGTGGCAAACGGCGACTATGAAAGTGCGGCAGAGTATGAAAAGAGCCGTAATGAAAAAATCGACGGGGAAAATCTTTCCTATAAAAAGACCAACCGTTTCAGCGGCTGGCTTGATAAGACGGATTACTCCAATGTTCTTCGTGACCAGATGGCATCGGGTGCTTCAAGAAACGAAGTTGCCAATACTTTGAATAAGCGTATATTAAAGGCAAGCGGTACCGAGGGACTTTCACATTATGCAGGTGACGGCGTCTACCAGCAGGCAATCCGATACATAATGGGGGACTCTCTCTATAATGGCAAGCCGAGCTTTAAAAGCTCATACGATAATGAACTTTCAAGGCTTTATAAGATGCTTTCGCAAATTAAGGAATTTAAGTATGACCCTTATGATGATGAGCTTTACGAATATTATAAAAAGCAGTACATCCGCGAGGGTAACAGAGCAATGGAAGACCTTTTAGGAGAGCTTTCGTCATCCACAGGAGGAGTTGCGTCAAGCTATGCTGTAAGTGCAGCTGCACAAACCCGCAATAATTATAACGAAAAGCTTACCGACATAATTCCCGAGCTTTACAACGATGCTTACGAGAGATATCTTGACAGCATTGACCGACAGGAGAGGAATTTCAGTCTTCTTTCGGATATGGTAAGTGATGAATACGACAGATACTTAGACAGCCTAAACCAGTATAATAAGGACAGGGAATTTGAGTATCGAAAGCTTCTTGACGAAAAGGAGCTCGCATATGAACTTGACACGGCGGAATATAAGCGTGAACAGGAAAAAGTAGAAACCGCACTCAGAAAATGGGAAAATATGGGCTACCTCGATGAGGAAAGTGCGAAAATATTAGGGCTTCCTGCAGGGCTTCATACAACCGATTACGATTACAAAAAAGCACAACAGTATAAGATATACAATAAATAATCATAAAACCACACAAAACCCCTTTGATTCACCAAATGCTAAAAAAAGCTTGCCATCATAGCAAAAAACGAGTATAATTAATTTTATATCAGCTTATTTAGCTAAAGGATGAATTGTATGTATAGAATTTTAGAAAAAACGGTGCTTAACCCTACTGTTACTAAAATGGTTGTAGAAGCTCCCCTCATTGCGAAAAAGGCGGAGCCGGGGCAGTTCATAATTTTCAGAACAACCGAGGACAGCGAGCGTGTGCCGCTTACAATTGCAGACTATGACAGGGAAAAGGGCACGGTGACAATCATATTCCAGATTGTTGGGGCGTCTACTATGGAGCTTAACGCTCTGGAAGAAGGCGACTTTATACATGATTTTGTAGGCCCCTTGGGAACCCCCTCGAAAACAGACCATCTTAAAAAGGTTTGTGTAATAGGGGGCGGTGTCGGCTGTGCAATTGCTTATCCCGTAGCTAAAAAGCTGCACGAAAACGGGTGTGAGGTCCACACAGTAGCGGGATTTAGAAATAAGGATTTAGTAATCTTAGAAAAAGAGTTTTCTCTGGTAAGTGATGAGCTTACGATAATGACAGATGACGGCAGCTATGGAAAAAAGGGCCTTGTCACAGATGCTTTAGAGAAACTTATTGAAAAGGGAAATATATATGATGAGGTTATTGCAATCGGACCTCTTATTATGATGAAATTTGTTTGTCTTGCTACTAAAAAGCATGGCATTAAGACAACAGTTTCCATGAATCCCATAATGATTGATGGTACTGGAATGTGCGGCGGATGCCGCCTCTCAGTTGGTGGAGAAACTAAATTTGCCTGTGTTGACGGTCCTGATTTTGACGGTCATCTGGTTGATTTTGATGAAGCTATAAAACGTGGCAGCATTTACAAGGATTTTGAAGAGCGTCAGAGGGAAAAAAGCTGTAATCTCTTTAAAAAGGAGGTGCAGTAATATGGCAAATATGAACCCTGAAAGATGCCCTATGCCTACGAGGGAGCCTGAGGTAAGAAATAAGGACTTTGACGAGGTTGCAACAGGCTACACCTATGATATGGCGATAGAAGAGGCTAAAAGATGCTTAAACTGTAAAACGAAGCCCTGTCAGAAAAAATGCCCTGTCGCAATCGACATTCCTGCATTTATAGAAAGACTTGCAGCAGAGGATATAAAGGGTGCGTATGAGATTATATCCAAAAGCAGTGCACTCCCCGCAGTTTGCGGCAGAGTTTGTCCGCAGGAGAGTCAGTGTGAGAGTGCTTGCGTAAGAGGTATTAAGGGCGAAAGCGTGGCTATCGGCAGGCTTGAAAGGTTTGTGGCGGATTATTACAGGGAGCACTATAACGAGAAACCCGAGAAAATCCAGCCTAACGGAAGAAAGGTTGCCATTGTTGGGGCAGGACCCTCAGGTCTTACTGCAGCAGGTGACCTTGCAAGGCTTGGTTACGAGGTTACAATTTTTGAGGCACTTCATACCGCAGGCGGTGTGCTTGTTTACGGAATTCCCGAATTCAGACTTCCCAAAAAAATTGTTAAGGAAGAAATTGATAAGCTCCTTGAAATGGGAGTTAAGATAAAAACCAATATGGTTATAGGTAAAATCATAACCGTTGACGAGCTTTTTGACGAAGGCTTTGAAGCTGTATACATCGCAAGCGGAGCAGGACTTCCGAGCTTTATGAAAATTAAAGGCGAAACCCTTAACGGTGTTTACAGTGCAAACGAATATCTTACCCGTATAAATCTTATGAAGGCATACCTCCCCGATTCAAAAACTCCTATAAAAAAGGGACGCCGTGTCGCAGTTGTAGGCGGAGGAAATGTCGCTATGGACGCTGCGAGAAGCGCTGTAAGACTCGGTGCAGAGAAGGTATATATCATATACCGCAGAGGTATGCAGGAGCTTCCCGCACGAAAAGAGGAGATTGAGCACGCAAAGGAGGAGGGTGTTATTTTTAAAACCCTTACAAATCCTGTTGAAATCCTTGATGACGGTAACGGAAACGTGCGTGCAATACGGTGTGTAGAGATGGAGCTTGGAGAGAGTGACGAAAGCGGCAGAAGAAAGCCTGTCGTAAAGAAGGACAGCGAGTTTGATATTGAAACTGACACTGTCATAATGTCTATCGGAACAAGTCCCAACCCTCTCATCAGGCAAACAACGCCAGGCCTTGAAACAAATGCAAAAGGCTGCATTGTGGCAGACGAGGAAGACGGAAAGACCACCCGTGAGGGCGTGTATGCAGGCGGAGATGCAGTCACAGGTGCAGCAACCGTTATTCTTGCAATGGGTGCAGGAAAAAGTGCCGCCAGTGCAATTGATACCTATCTAAAGAAAAAATTATAAAAATTTTATAAAAGTGTAACGACTTTCGACAAACCCCATGATATATATTATCATGGGGTTTTGTGTGTTTATAACAGGAGGAAATATGAACAGCGTTACAATAAGAATTAATGGACAATTTGTTGCAAAAAGCAGTAAAAATGCAGGTGCAGCAGGAAACGGCAATGCATGTCAGCTCAAATTTATATTTGATGAAAGCTGGCGTGGCTTTGCAAAGAGGGTAATCTGGCGTGACAGCAAGGGAGAAAATTTAACCAGCATTATTTTATCGCCCGACTTGGAAAACCAGCTCGAATATACGTCAGCAGTACCGCAGAGCGTGACAGGGACTGCAGGCTGGTGCACCTTTACAGTAGAGGGATATTATAATTCCAATCCTGAAACGGTAAACAAAAGTGTCAGCGACTGCCTG